>CAZPYW010000064.1:0-8988 GCA_964590095.1 uncultured Oscillospiraceae bacterium
CCAGTGTGCGGATGTTTCTGCCATCGCGGCCGATAATACGACCCTTCATTTCGTCGTTGGGCAGCGGCACGACCGATACCGTGACCTCGGCTGCGTGGTCAGCCGCGCAGCGCTGGATGGCGGTGGTGATGATCTCACGGGCCTTCTGCTCGGCCTCGTCCTTCATCTGCTCCTCGATCTCTTTGATCTTCAGCGCGGTCTCATGCCGCACGTCGTCCTCAACGCCCTTGAGAATGTAGGCCTTGGCCTCATCCTGTGTCAGACCGGAGATCTTTTCCAGCATCTCCATCTGGCTGCGCTTGAGCGCGGCGACCTCTTCCTGCTGCGACTGGACATTGGCGATCTTTTTGGCAAGCTCCTCTTCCTTCTTCTCGTGGATGTCCAGCTTCTTGTCCAGAGATTCTTCCTTCTGCTGCAGACGGCGCTCCTGCTTTTGCAGGTCGCTTCTGCGTTCTTTTACCTCTTTTTCGTACTCGGTACGCGATTTATGGATCTCTTCCTTGGCCTCAAGCAGCATTTCGCGCTTCTTGTTTTCACCGCCGCGGATGGCCTCATTGATGATGCGCTTTGCTTCGTCCTCTGCGCTGCCGATCTCTTTTTCAGCGACCTTTTTGCGATACGTTACGCCAAGAATGAAGAAGACCACACCACCGACGAGAATGCCGGCTGCGACACCAAGGAGGAATGTGATCAGGTCAAATTCCATAATCTGCGGACACACCTCCTGTTTCGTATTGGGTTTTGGCAGGCCGTTCAAGGCTGCCTGCCGTTATGAATCAGTCAAGGCCGAGGCGGATGTCCCCACAATCCGCAGGCCCATACAAATCCTATCTTACATTGTATCGTTTTCATCGGGACGTGTCAAGAAAGAATTGTGCAAACCGCACTGTTTTCGGCCGCTGACGCACAGCGTTTTTCCGAATTTTCCCGACGCGGCGCGCGGAGAAAGCACACTTCTGCATTCGCTGCGCACGAAGACTTGACTTTTTGGCGCGAATGTGTCAAGCTGTAATCAAAGCCGGCGCAGCCGCGGCAGAAGCCGCGCGGCCAGCGCCGCCGCCGCAAGCAGCTTGAGGCTGTCTGCGGGCAGATAGATGAGCATTCCGCTGCAAACCAGCTGCCAGAGACCAAGCCCCTGTGCCAGATATCCGTTTGCGGCCAGTGCAAGATACGGCAAGCCGACGGCATAATCAGCCGCCAGACCGGCCGCACAGGCCAGCAGCAGACGCGGGACGCCGTCTGCGCCCGCGCCCAGCCGCCCGATGACCCACGCGGCGGGGATCAGCCCGAGAACATAGCCAAAGGTGGGCTGCAGCACATAGGAAAGCCCGCCGCCCGCGGCAAACACCGGCAGCCCCGCCAGCCCCAGCAGCACGTATACCAGCTGTGACGCCGCGCTCCAGCGCGCCCCCAGCAGAAGCCCCGCCAGGGCGGTGAAGAAGAATTGCAGCGTGATGGCAGAGAGAAAAAACGGGATGCGGATGAACGCGCCCACGGCGCTGAGCGCGGCGAACAGCGCCGCGAGAATCAGCCGGTACGTGACAGAACGCATAGAACCTCCAATTGTAAACCTGAGCGGCAAAATAAAGTTTACAATTGACAGTATACCATACCGTGCGATAAAATCAAGAGGCAGGAAACCGTATGAGCAAACAGGCTATTTTACAGCTTTTACAGCAGGCAGACGCGCCGCTCTCCGGCCAGACGATCAGCCGCGCGCTGGGCATTTCGCGCGCCGCCGTCTGGAAATGCGTGGAGCAGCTGCGCCGCGAGGGCTATGCGATCGAGGCGGCGACCAATCGCGGCTATCGGCTGTGCGCCGAACCCGACCGGCTGGATGCGGCATCTGTCGCGCGCGAGCTGGACGGCCACGCGTGGGCGCAGCATGTCGTGGTGCTGGACAGCGTGGATTCGACCAACAACTATGCCAAGCGTCTGGCTGCCTCCGGCGCGCCCGCCGGAACGGCGGTCATTGCCGGAACGCAGACGGCGGGACGCGGCCGCCGCGGGCGCAGCTTCTTCTCCCCCGCCGGAGAGGGACTGTATCTGAGCGTGATTTTGCGTCCGGCTGCGCGGCCGGAGCAGATCATGCACCTGACGGCCATGGCGGCCGTGGCCGCCGCGCGCGCGGTCGCCTGCGTCTGCACCCAGCGGCCGCAGATCAAGTGGACGAACGATCTGGTCTTTGGCACGCGCAAGCTGGCGGGGATTTTGACCGAGCTGTCGCTGGTAGCCGAGAGCCGCGAGGTCGAGTACGTTGTGATCGGCATCGGCATCAACTGCGCGCAGCGCGCGTTCCCGCCCGAGCTTGCCGAGATCGCAACCTCCATCTGCGCGCAGACCGGCAGGACACCGGCGCGCAGCGCGCTGGCGGCGGCGCTTTTGCGCGAGCTTTCGCGGATGGATGACGCGCTTTTGACGCGGCGGGACGAATGGCTGCGCGAATTTGCGGAAAACTGCGTCACACTTGGCCGCGAGGTACAGGTCATCCGCGGCGATTGTGTCCGTGCCGCCTTTGCCGAGGGCATCGGGCCGGAGGGGGAGCTTCTGGTGCGCTATCCCGACGGCACGCGTGAGGCAGTTGCCTCGGGCGAGGTGACGGTGCGCGGCATGTACGGCTATGTATAAGGATATACATGCGGATAGAAGGCTAAAAAAGATAAAAAAGCTGACAATGTGCAGAACAAACCGAAAGGAGCAGTTATATATGGCAAACGAAGTACTGAACTGTCTGGAAAGCAGACGAAGCGTGCGCAAATATCTCCCGAAGCAGGTGGATGAGGCCACGCTGGACGCGATTTTGCGCGCCGGCACGTATGCCGCAACCGGCATGGGACGGCAGGCGCCGAAGATCGTTGTCCTGCAAAAGCCCGAGGACGTGGCCGAGCTGGAGCGGATGAACGGCGCCGTGATGGGAAATCCCGACGCAAAGCCGTTTTACGGCGCGCCGACGGTCTGCGTGGTGCTGACCGACCCCGAGATCCACACCTGTGTAGAGGACGGAAGTCTGGTCATCGGCAACCTGATGAACGCGGCGCACGCGCTGGGCGTGGCCTCGTGCTGGATCCATCGCGCGCGCGAGGAGTTTGACTCGCCCGAGGGCAAGGCGCTTTTGGAGCGCTGGGGCATTGACAAGCGCTACATCGGCGTGGGTCACTGCATTCTGGGCTATGCCGCCGACGCGCTTCCCGCGGCGAAGCCGCGCAAGGATGACTATATTATAAAGGTCTGAGCGCCGAGGCGAACGCAGAGAGCATGGAAACGGATATGACGAAGACGAACGCCGAAGCGGCGGAGCTTGCGCGTCTGGCCGAGACGGGCATTGCCTCGCGCGAAATTTTTGACGGCAAAATCCTGCACGTGTTTGAGGACACGGTGCGCCTGCCAAACGGCGGCGAATCCAGCCGCGAGTATCTGCGCCACGTGGGCGCGGTCTGCATTCTGCCGCTGCTGGCAGACGGCTGCGTGCTGGTCGAGCGGCAGTATCGCTATCCGGTGGGACAGGTGCTGACCGAGATTCCCGCCGGAAAGCTGGACAGCAAAGCGGAAGACTATCTGGCGGCGGCGCAGCGCGAGCTGCGCGAGGAAACGGGCGCGGTGGCGGAAAAATGGACGAGTCTTGGGATTTTCTATCCGGCCTGCGCCTATTCCGACGAGGCGATCGAGATGTATCTGGCCGAGGATATCCACTTTACCGCGCGCGAGCTGGACGCGGATGAATTTCTGGATGTGGCGCGCGTGCCGCTGGACACACTGGTCAGCGACGTGCTGGCCGGACGAATTCCGGACGCCAAGACGCAGATTGCCGTGCTGAAGGCGTATCTGCTGCGCGGTACGGACTGCGGCGGAATCCGTCCGGAATTGCCATGATTCGCGGAAAGTCCACAAAATGCTGAATGTTTCACAAAAATAATACGTCGTTTCTGGCAGGTTCGCCAATTTTTTCAATTCGACGGCGTTCGACAGCCTTTCCGCATGGGTGTGGGTATGATGTGCATGTCAAGAACACAACAACTTGTACCACGCAGAAAGGAAGAACACAAAATGCAGAATATCAGCAAAGAATACCTGGTCGTGTTTAACGCCATCACCGACGCCGAGGAGGCGCTTCGCGCCGTGTATGAGCGGTTGATCGCCGCGCAGCAGTTGGCCGAGGAGATCTACATGCAGGGCGGCGAGGAATGAAAGACTGCGCGCGGGATACCCCCCGCGCGCATGCTGCATTTGCGGGAGAGTCCACGCAGGTTTCGCGTCGGCGGCAGCGCCGGCGCGCTTTTTTGCGCCCGCAGGGCGCGGCGGTTTTGCATGAACGTGTGCATAATTGACGTGGCGAGCTTGCATTTTGAATTCGATTTTGCAGGATTCGATTCGTAAACTCTCAAAATTCTTTCAATTTCTGTCTGATGCACGTTAATTTTTCGAAAAAATGAATTTTTCTAAAAAAATTATTCATTTACCTATTGCATTTTTGATGCATTGGGTGTATGATGTGCTTACTTTCAAGGTGACACATCACATCAGTGACGCGTTAATGTGAAAAACAGGAGGAAATGATTATGAAAAAGTGTATCGCTCTGATTCTCGCGCTTGCCATGCTGTTTACAATGGCCGCGTGCGCATCAACATCCGACTCCGCTTCCGATACGCCCGCAAGCGGAACGTCCGCTTCCGCGCCTGCTGCATCCGGAACGGCCTCCGGCACGCTGACGGTCGGCACCGGCGGCGAGGGTGGCACCTATTATGCCTTTGCAGGCGTCCTTGCCACGGTAATCGGCCAGAAGACCGATCTTGATCTCTCGGTCGTCTCCACCGGCGGCTCCAAGGACAACCTGGTCTCGATGAACGACGGCATTTACCAGCTGGCAACCGTCCAGTCCGACGTCATGACCTATGCCTACAACGGCACCAACAGCTTTGCCGATTCCGGCGCCATCAGCAGCTTCCGCGTCCTTGGCGCGCTTTATGCCGAGACGGTGCAGATGGTCACGCTGAACCCCGATATCAAGTCCGTTGCCGATCTCAAGGGCAAAAACGTCTGCATCGGTGACGTCGGCTCCGGCACGTACTACAACACCATCGACGTGCTTGCTGCGTATGACATGACGCTCGATGATATTACGCCTGTTTACCAGTCCTTCTCTGACTCCACCGAAAGCCTGAAGGACGGCAAGATCGACGCTGCGTTCCTGTGTGCCGGCGCGCCCACCAATGCTGTAACCGAGCTTGCCACCGCGAACGATCTGTATCTGATCTCCATCGACGATGCGCATATGGAAAAGCTGCTGGCTGACTGCCCCTACTACGCGTCCTACACCATCCCCGCCGGTACGTACAACGGCTTTGATGAGGATGCCCAGACCGTCACGGTCAAGGCCACGCTGGTCGCCTCGAACAGCGTTTCGGACGATGCGGCATACGCCATCGTCCAGGCTATCTTTGATAACGCCGAGGAAATTTCCGGTCTGCACGCCAAGGGCGCAGAGCTCTCGCTGGAATTTGCGACCGACGGCATCGCGGTTCCCTTTGCGGCGGGCGCTGCAAAGTACTATGCCGAAAACGGCATTACGGTCACGACCGCAGACTGATCGCTGTATCTGAAAAACGGATCTGAACGGAGGAAGGCAAATGGACAACATACGGGAGAATCCGGCCGTCACGCCGGAAACGGCGGCTGAGGCCGAAAATCGCAGCCGCGCCGACATCGCGGCAGACGTGGATGCGGTCATGAAGAAATATGACCGCGAATCCAACACACGCGTCTGGCAGGGAAAGGCGAAATACGCCGTCATGGCGATCGAGATCTTCTTTGCGCTGTTCTGCCTGTATGTCACGCTGTTTGCCACGTGGTTTGACCAGGTGCGCCTGACCTCATTCGTCGGGATTGCGCTTTTGATGGGCTATCTGGTCTTCCCCGCGAAAAAGGGGATGCAGCGGGTCAACTATCTGCCGTGGTATGACTGGGTTATCATGCTGCTTGGCGCAGCGGCGTACTTCTACTTCTGCTTTACCGCAGAAAAGCTGATCGTGCGTCTGCCCACCATCTACTGGTACGAGGTCATCATCGGCATCATCGGCCTGCTTGCGCTGATGGAGCTTTGCCGCCGGAGCGTCGGCCTGCCCATTCTCTGTGTGGCGGCGTTCTTCATCCTCTACGCAGTCTACTACTACCTGTTCAAGAACCATCTGGGCATCAAGACGGCGCAGACGCTGGTCTATCGCCTGTTCTACACCACCACCGGCGTGCTTTCCACGCCTGTCAACGTCTGCTCGAAGTACATCGTTATTTTTATCATCTTTGGCGCGTTCCTTGAGCGCACCGGCGTTGCGGATTTCTTCATCGACTTTGCAAACTCCATCGCGGGTGCGGCCTCGGGCGGCCCTGCCAAGGTTGCCGTTATCGCCAGCGCGCTTGAGGGCATGGTCTCCGGCTCGTCTGTTGCCAACACCGTTGGAAGCGGCTCGGTCACCATCCCCATGATGAAGCGCACCGGCTATAATCCCGAGTTTGCGGGCGCGGTTGAGGCCGCGGCCTCGACCGGCGGCCAGATCATGCCGCCCATCATGGGCGCGGCGGCGTTTTTGATGGCGGACTATGTCGGACTTCCCTATTCCAGCATCATTGTCAGCGCCATTCTTCCCGCAGTGCTCTACTTCGCCGGCATTTTCATCTGTGTCCATCTTGAGGCCAAGCGCCTCGGGCTCAAGGGCATCAGCCGCGATGAGCTGCCGCGGATGCGCACGCTGATCAAAAAGACGTATCTGCTGCTGCCGCTGCTGATCCTGATTTATCTCGTCTCCAGCAATACCCGCACCATGGCCTACTCGGCGGCGATTGCCATTCTGTTTGCCATCGGCGTGAGCAACATGCACAAGGATCCCGTTCTCAGCATCATCGGCTGTGCCGCGCTGCTGGTGAGCATCTTTGCGCCGCTCTCGACGATTCTGAACGCTGCGCTTTTGATCGTTGCCGCGCTCAGCTTCCTCATCTGCATGTTCAAAAAGGACGCGGCCATGCCGCTTGGCAAAGTGCTGGAGGCGCTGGCAAACGGCGCGCAGAGCTGCATTTCCGTTGTCGCCGCGTGCGGCGTGGCGGGCTGCATCGCAGGCTGCATCACCATGACCGGCCTTGCCTCGCAGCTGATCAGCGCCATCACCGCGGCCTCGGCCAGCTTCCCACCCGCATTGCAGACCTTTATCGCGCTGTTTTTGACCATGCTCTGCTGCATCGTCCTTGGCATGGGCGTGCCCACCACGGCAAACTACTGCATCATGGCCTCGACCTGCGCACCCATTCTGATTCAGATGGGCATTCCCACGCTGGCGGCACACTTCTTCGTCTTCTACTTTGGCATTGTCGCGGATATCACGCCGCCCGTTGCGCTGGCCGCCTATGCAGGCGCAGCCATTGCAAAGTCCAACCCCATGAAGACGGCGCTTGTTGCAACCAAGCTGGCCATTGCGGCCTTTGTCGTGCCGTATATCTTTGCGCTCAGCCCGTCGCTGCTGTTCATTGACACCTCGATCGGTGAGGTCATCCTCAACTCGGTCACGGCGCTGTTCGGTATCTTCGGTGTTGCAGCCGGTCTTGAGGGCTACATCCTGCGCCCGATGCCGTGGTATCTGCGGGTTGCGGCGCTGGCAGGTGGTCTGACGCTCCTCATCCCGGGCATCGTCACCGACCTGATCGGTCTGGCGCTCATCGCGCTGGTCGTGCTCATCCAGCTGCTTCAGCAGCGCGCCGAAAAGGCTGCTGCCTGAGCTGCGGCAAACAAACTGCATCAAAAAGCCGCCCCGCATGAAACTGCGGGGCGGCTTATGCGCGCAAACGCGAACCGCTTCGCTGGGTTCGCGTTTTATTTCTTTTTGCGGGGCTTTGGCGCGGGGAGCTCGTCGTACATGGCCTCGAACAGCTCGGTCAAAAGCTCCCGACTGTCCACGTTGTCCACCACAAGCATATCCTTTGCGCCGTCATAGGGCGGCTCGTATGATGCGTGCGGCATCCGCGCCACGGCGGCGGGAACCGGCTTTACCAGAAGGCGGTCGTCACACAGATAGGCGGCGATCTTTCCGCGATAATAAATGAGGTACTCGCCCATCATCTGTCGGCAGCTGATTTCCTCCAGATCGGACAGCTGCTCCAGAATAAAGGTCAGATAGGATTTGCCGGTGGCCATAGTACACCCTCCTGTTTTCAACGCACTTTCTGTCAGTATAGCAGACGCGCGGCGCGCTGTCCAGCGGTCGTGCGCTGCACCGGTATCGCTGATGGCTGCGGTTGCGCTTTGTGCGCAGAGGGGGTATAATGGGCACAAGCTGGTGCGTGCGCCGCAGGCGCATGCGAAATGAAGATGAAAATATGAAATGAAGAGAAAAAGGAGCATTTCCCATGAAATATGAGACGATACGCCGCGACATTGTCGCCTACGCCCAGAAGCTGTACCACGACCGACTGGTCTCCTGCACCAGCGGCAACATCAGCGTCCGCATTCCGGACGAGCCGGAGCTGATCGCCATTACGCCCGGGTCTGAGGATTATCTGACCATGACGCCAGACAGGATCGTCATCCTGCGGCTGGACGGAACCGTGGTCGATGGCGCGGCACGCCCCTCAAGCGAGTGGCGGCTGCACGCCGGTATCTATGCCGAAAGACCTGACGTGGGCGCAGTTGTCCACACGCATTCGGCCTATGCCACGACGTTTGCCGTGCTGCATCAGCCGATCCCCGTCTGCCTTTCTGAGATGGTGCCGTGGCTGGGCGGCGAAATTGCCGTTGCGCCGTTCTGCATCCCGGGGACGGCCGCGCTGGCGCAGACGGCGCTCCCGCTGCTTTCCGGCCGTCATGCGTGCCTGCTTGGAAACCACGGCGTGGTCGCGGTTGCCGATTCGCTGCCGCTGGCCTATACGCGCGCGGCGTATGTTGAGGACGCGGCAAAGGTCTTCTATCTGGCTCGCACGGCCGGTACGCCGGTGCTGCTGACGGAAGAGGA
>CAZPYW010000065.1:0-7218 GCA_964590095.1 uncultured Oscillospiraceae bacterium
ACATCATCACAGGTCACGCTTGTGCCCGCGCTGACGCTTCCACCCACGCTGTCACAGTTGACGTGAGTTCCGGCGGTGACATTGCCGATGACACTGTCACAGCTGACGCTGAATGCGCTGTCGATGTTCAGCGCCTCGCCCTCATAGCAAAAATCGATGCGTGTTGCCTCAAGTGCCTTTTCAATCTGCTGGTGTCCCAGCAGCAGATGACCGGCATACAGCACCGCGTGCAGCATTTTGCGGTCGTCTGACCACGGCAGATGCGTTACAACAGACTCGGCCTGCGGCTCGGGCTCGGGAATGACGGCAAGCGCCTTGACTGTCGGTTCGCGGCCAAACAGCGCGTCGATGGTGACGCCGAACAGGTCAGCCAGCTGCGGCAGAAGCGCCACGTCGGGGTAGCCTTGTGCGTTTTCCCATTTGCTGACGGCCTGCGCCGTCAGGCCAAGCTCATTTGCCAGCGCCTCCTGCGTCATGGCCTGTTCTTTTCGGTACTGCGCGATGCGCGCAGCGAATGTGTTTTGTTCCATGGTGTGACCTCCTTGTCTGTCTGTGCCCATATTATCGTTTGGGTTCTTCCGGAAATCAATAAAATTGCGGTTGAATTACAGAAAAATTACTCAACTTAAAGTTGAGTTTACTTAAAACACCTGTTTTTGCGCTGCAAGAAGCAGCTCAGCGGCGTTTGGCACGAACGTGGGGACGCGCGTCTGCGGCGGGGCAGGGTAGTCGTAGCGGACGTGCTCGGTGCGCCAGTAGCTGCGCGCGGCAGCGCGGCGCAAAACGAAAAAAAGCTGTGCGGCATGGTGCATGGAAAGTGCCTCCCCGAAAAATCATGCCCACATTTTCATTTGGAATTGCCGGAAAAGCAAGCAATTCAAAGTTGAATCGCGCAAAAAACGCACAACAGATAGTTGAATGGCCGCAAAAAAGCGGGACTCAACCAAAAGTTGTGCGTTTTTTATCCCTCCGGCAGGCAGACGTCCTGCTTCGAGAGAATCAGGAGCGGCTCACCCGTCATGGGGTGCGTGAACGAAAGTGCGCAGGCACACAGCTGCTGCGGCGCAATGCCGTGCGCGGCAGAAAATGCGGCAGATGCCTCCGTCTGATACTGCGGGTCGCCCAGAATGGGAAAGCCGGAGGCCAGACAGTGCAGCCGGAGCTGGTGTGTACGGCCGGTGATGGGGCGCAGCGCCAGGAGCGCCGTATGCGCCGTGTGGCGCAGAATGCGGTATTCTGTCTCGGCGCGCTGGCCGCGCGCATCCACCGTGCGGATGAGCGAGCCGCCGCCGGGCTTGTAGACCGGCAGCTCGATCACGCCGCTTTCCGTTGGCGGCGCGCCGAAAACCGCGGCGTGATAAAGCTTCTCCATGCCGCCTGACTGGTGCAGCTGACGGAATTTTTCGTGGATGTAGGCCGACTTTGCCAGCAGCACCACGCCAAACGTGTCGCGGTCAAGGCGCGAAATGGGATGGATGGCGCACGCCTGTCCGGTTTGTTCATAATAGAAAAGCAGTCCGTTTGCAAGTGTTCCCTCGTTGCGGCAGGGCGAGGGATGCACCAGCATACCGACAGGCTTGTCCAGCGCGATGAGATAATCGTCCTCGTACAAAATCGACAGCGGAAGCGCCTCGGCGGGGAAGCCCTCGGCCTGCTCGTGTATCACCACGGTGATCTCATCACCGATGTGGACGGGATGATTGGTGTGCGCAGGTACGCCCGCGACAAAAAAGGCGTTTTGCCATTTGAGCCGCGCGACCAGCGAGGACGAGAGGGAAAGCTCACGCCGGAGAAACGTCAGCAGCGCACCCTCGCGCTGGGCAGTATGTCGAAGCGTCATCGCGTATCCCTCCTGCGTGATTGCTCGCGGCGAAAACATGCCGCAGCTGTATTATACGCCACGGATACGGAAATTGCAACGCGCTAAGCGCCGGCGGAAAGGCCGCTTCCGGAGTCCCAGAGCTGTTTGAGCAGGATGGCGCAGATGGGAAAGACAAGCATCCCGCCGACGCCTGCTACGCGGAAGCCGATGTAAAGCGCCATCAGCGTGAGCAGTGGGCTCAGACCGATCTGCCGCGCGATCATGCGCGGCTCAAGCGCCTGACGCGTCAGCGCGGCTGCGCCATAGAGAATGAGCAGCCCGACGCCGCGATGCAGACCGTCCTGCAAAAAGCTGAGCAGCGCCCATGGAATGAGCACCGTTCCGGTGCCGAATACCGGCAGCGCGTCAACCAGCGCGATGACCAGCCCGAACAGCACCGGATACGACACCTGCAGCAGCATCAGTCCCGCCGTCAGAATGAAGAACGTGATGCTCATCAGCTTCAGCTGCGCCAGCAGCCAGCCGCCCAGCGCGGCGCGCAGCCGTGTGAGAAAGAGCTGCGCCTTTGTAAGCCACGCCTGCGGCAGCTTTGTCTGCGCAAGGGTGCGCAGCGCGGGAAGCTCCGCTGCAAGCATAAAGCTGGAAAGAATGGTGGTGACCAGGGACAGAAACAGCCCGGGCGCACCGGACAGAAGGCCGGAGGCAAAGTCAAACAGCGCGCTGTAGACGCGCGTAGAGAGGAGCGAGCCGCTGGCAAACAGACTTTCTACGCCCGCACGCAGACCGGAGCCAAGCCCGTCCGGAAAGCACGAGGCGGCTGCAAGCAGACGCTCATGCAGACGCGAAAGCGGCACGGCAAGCGAGGCTGCAAGCTCCGGCAGCTCATGTAAAAACGCGCCCAGCTCACCGCAGAGCACGCGCCCCAGCAGATACAGCCCGCCCAGCAGCAGCGCGTACAGCGCCAGCACGCACAAAAAGCCCGCGAGCCGCCGCGAAAGGCGCGTTTTGCGCAGCAGAAAGCCAATTGGCCGCTCGACCACTGCGGCTGCGCACAGCCCGATGACAAACGGCAGCAGCACCGGCAGCAGCCAGATGAGAAAGGCTGCCAGTCCGGCGGCCGCGGCGGCGAGCGTGCCGACTCTGCGCCAGAGAGAGCGATGTTCCATAATACACGACCTTTCATGGGAATTGGCGTAAAAATACAGCGCGCGGCTCTTGCATTTTCGGGAGGAATGATGTATAGTAAACCACGACCTAAAGACAAATGCACACAGCAAAAGGACACGGAGGAATTCGGAATGGAAAAAGCACCGAAGTATTATATTGTTGAGGCATCTGCCCTGCCTGAGATATTCCGTAAGGTTGCCGAGGCCAAGCGTATGCTGGAGACCGGCGAGACGGATAAGGTCAACGTGGCGACGCGCGCCGTCGGCATCAGCCGAAGCGCGTTTTACAAATACCGCGACGTGATCTCACCCTTTCAGAATCTGATGGCGGGACGCATCATCACGTTCCAGATGACACTGAAGGATCAGTCCGGTGTACTGTCCGCAATACTGTCTATTTTCGCCAACAATGGCGCAAATATACTCACCATCAACCAGAGTATCCCGTCGGGCGGGCGCGCAATGGTCACGATCTCGGCAGAGACGAGCAATCTGACCTGTCCGCTGGAGGAGCTGACGCGGCAGATCGCGGAAACGCAGGGAACCGTCAAGGCCGAGGCCGTCGCGGGATAAGGAGGAAGGCAGCATGAGAGAGTTTCAGTATTACACTCAGACCGAGATCGTCTTTGGACAGGACACGGTACAGCGCGTTGCAGAGCTGGTCAAAAAGCACGGCGGCAGCCGTGTGCTGGTCGTCTACGGCGGCCAGAGCGCGAAGAAAAGCGGACTGCTGGACCGCGTGATGGCGCTGCTCAAGGAGGCGGGTATTCCCGCCGAAAGCATCGGCGGCGTACAGCCAAATCCGCGGCTGGCGCTTGCGCGCGAGGGCGTGCGGCTGGCGCACGAGATGCAGGCAGATATGATCCTGGCAGTCGGCGGCGGCAGCGTGATCGACACCAGCAAGGCCATTGCACACGGAAGAGCCAATCCGGATGTGGACATCTGGGAGTTCTGGAAGCGGCGCGCGACGCTGACGAAGACGACGCCTGTGGGCGTTGTGCTGACCATCCCCGCCGCAGGCAGCGAAATGAGCGATTCGGCTGTTTTGACCGATACCGAGGCGGGGGAGAAGCGCGGACTGAACACGCCGTTTAACCGCCCCAGATTTGCGCTGCTTGATCCGGCGCTGGCCTCAACGCTTCCTGCGCGGCAGGTCGCGTGCGGCGTGGTGGACATCATGATGCACACGCTTGACCGGTATTTTAACCCCATCACCGACAATGAAACGTCGGATGAGCTGGCCGAGGCGCTGCTGCGCGTGGTCATCCGCAATGGCACAAAGGTCTATCACGACCCCGCTGCGCTTCACGCAATGAGCGAGATCATGTGGTGCGGCTCGCTGTCGCACAACGGTTTGACCGGTCTTGGCGGCATCAAGGATTTTGCGCCGCACCAGCTTGGACATGCGATCAGTGAAAAGTATGATGCCATCCACGGAGAAAGTCTTTCTACGATATGGGGCAGCTGGGCGCGATATGTCCTGCCGGAGAATCCGGCGCGCTTTGCGCGCTACGCCAGAAACGTCTGGGGAATCGATGCGGCGGACGATGAGACTGCCGCGCTGCGCGGCATTGAGGCGACCGAGCAGTATTTTGCCTCGCTGCATATGCCCATCTGCCTGTCGCAGAGCTGCGCAGGCGTGCAGGATGCGGCGGGACTGGAAGAGCTGGCATGGCGCTGTTCGTTCCAGAAGACGCGCAGCATCGGCACATTCAAGACACTGGGCTATGACGATATGCTTGAGATCTACCGTCTGGCCAACCATTGAGGGAATGCAGAATGAAGGTTGCAATTGCGGGCTACGGCGTTGTCGGCGGCGGTGTGGCTGAGCTTTTGATCAAAAACGCCGATGTGATCGCGCGCAGCGCCGGACAGCCGGTCGAGCTGAAATACATTCTGGTGCGGCGGGAATACGCAGATGACCCATATGCCGCGTGGATGGTGCGGGACTTTTCCGTGATCGAGCAGGATGCTGAGGTAGACGTGCTGGTCGAGACGATCGGCGGCTGCGGTGCGGCGCTGGATTACTGCCGCCGCGCGCTGCGCGCGGGAAAAAGCGTTGTGACGGCGAACAAGCAGATGGTTGCAGAGCACGGAAATGAGCTGTTCGCGCTGGCACGGGCGCATGGCGGCAACTTCCTGTTTGAGGCGTCGGTTGGCGGCGGCATTCCGGTTTTGAACCCGCTGACGCGCTGCCTTGGCGCAAATACGATCTCTGAGGTGTCCGGCATTCTCAACGGCACGACCAACTATATTCTGACGCAGATGCTGGAAAACGGCGCAGATTACGCGGATGCGCTGCGCGAGGCGCAGGCGCGCGGCTATGCCGAGGCAGACCCCACGGCAGACGTCGAGGGCATTGACGCCGGACGTAAGGCCTGTATTCTGGCCGGACTTGCGTTTGGACAGTGCGTGCCGCCGGAGCAGATCACGATGGAGGGCATTTCAAGGATCACGGCGCTTGACGCGGCGTTTGCTGCGGCAGCGGGCATGAAGATCAAGCTCCTTGGACGCGCGCTTGCGCGCGGGGGAAAGCTGTACGTATTCACCGCACCACACTTTATCCCGCAGACACAGCTTCTTGCAAGCGTCAGCGGCGTGGACAACGCCGTTCTGGTGCGCGGAAGCGCAGTTGGAACGGTTGTCTTCAGCGGCCCCGGCGCGGGACGCTATCCCACGGCCAGCGCAGTGGTCGGGGATGTGATCGATATTGCAAAGCATCCAAACCGGCCGCAGCCGTGCGGCTGGGATGCGGAGGGTGCGTGGGAGCTGCGGACAATGGACGAGCTGCCGATTCGCTACTTCATCCGCACCAGCCAGACGCGCGATGAGGCGGAGCAGGTGCTTGGCAAAATAGACTGGCTGCCCGATCAGGACGGCGAACACGGCGGCATCACGGCCGCAACAACGCGCCGCGCGCTGACGGAAAGCGGGCTGCGGCTTGCGGCGGCGTGGCCGGTGATGGGAACGGAGGCTTCGGAGGAAACAACATGGCATTGATCGTACAGAAATTTGGCGGAAGCTCTGTTGCAGACGCAGAGCGCGTGTTCCGTGTGGCAAAGATCATCACGGATGCGTATCAGAAGGGAAATAACGTCTGCGTTGTACTCTCGGCGCAGGGCGACACGACAGACGATCTGATCGAAAAGGCGCAGCAGATCAATCCCGACGCCTCGCGGCGCGAGATGGACATGCTGCTTGCCTGCGGCGAACAGATCTCCATCGCGCTTATGGCGATGGCAATTGAAAAGCTGGGCTTTCCGGTCGTTTCGCTGTGCGGCTGGCAGATCGGGATGCGAACCGACGCCAACCACGCCGCTGCGCGCATCAGCAAGGTCGACTGTGACCGCGTGCGCGAGGAGCTGGACAAAAAGCGTATTGTTCTGGTTGCGGGCTTCCAGGGTGTTGACCGCCACGGCGACGTGACAACGCTTGGCAGAGGTGGCTCAGATACCACGGCAGTGGCGCTGGCGGTTGCCTTGCAGGCAGATCTGTGCCAGATCTACACTGATGTTGACGGCGTATATACCAGCGACCCGCGCATCGTCCCCGAGGCGCACAAGCTGGAGCAGATCACATATGACGAAATGCTGGAGCTTGCGTCGATGGGCGCACAGGTGCTGCACAACCGCTCGGTTGAGCTGGCAAAGAGCTATGGCATCCAGCTTGAGGTATTGTCGAGCTTTTCCGGTCATTCCGGTACCATTGTAAAGGAGATTGTAAAGAACGTGGAAAAAACGTATATCACCGGCGTGGCGCAGGATAAGAAGATCGCCCGCTTTGCACTGGTCGGGCTTGAGGACGTCCCGGGCGTCGCGTACAAGCTGTTCAATCTGCTTGCCAGAGGCAAGATCAACGTGGATATGATCATCCAGTCTCTTGGACATGATGAGCGCAAGGACATCATTTTCACCGTGGCCGAGAAGGACGTTATGGCGTGCGCCAGACTGCTGGATGAGAATAAGGATACGCTGAATTTCGACCACATGGACATCAACACCGGCGTCTCCAAGGTGTCGATCGTCGGCGCGGGCATGCTGGAAAATGCGGGCGTCGCGGCAAAAATGTTTGAGGCGCTGTATCAGGCACACATCAACATCCACATGATCTCGACCAGTGAGATTAAAGTCTCCGTCCTGATCGATAAAGAGGACTCGGACCGCGCGGTCAGACTGATTCACAATCAGTTCTTCCAGTAAGCTGCGTGCAGATTTCCAGACCCCGCCGCGC
>CAZPYW010000065.1:7318-8745 GCA_964590095.1 uncultured Oscillospiraceae bacterium
ATGGCGCATATTTTCGCTGCCGCGTCATATCGTATGACGGGGTGGATTTTGGATGAAGAAGCGATACATACTGGCCTTTTTTCTGACGGTGCTGGCGGGAACAGCGCTGCACTTTGCCTATCCGCTGGCGCGCACGCCGCTGGTGGGGCTGTTTGCGCCGGTCAACGAAAGCGTGTGGGAGCATCTGAAGCTGATCTTCTGGCCGTTTCTGGCCGCAGGGTTTTTCCTGACACGGGGGAAAAGCGACCAGATGCGCGCGTGGAGCGGCATTCTGCTGGCACAGCTTTTGATGCCGGCTGTGCTGTGCGGCGCGTACTATCTGCTTGCGTGCGGATTTGCACTTTCTGCGCTTTGGGTCGACATCCTGCTTTATGTGCTGACGCTGGCGCTTGGATTTACACTTTCCGGTCTGGTGTGCAGGAGCGGGCGGCTGGCGTATCTGTCCGGCGTGTTGGTGATCCTGACGGGTCTTTATGGTGCAGCGCTGATTTTGTTTACGCTGGCACCGCCGGAGCTGCCGATCTTTATGGAACTTGCGTAATGCAGAGAAAAACAAAACTTTTTCTGAAATCATGCTTGACAGAATGGCCTCTTCATGATAAAATCACTCAGGTTAAACAAAGCAGGAGCAACAGCGCCTCACCTCAAGCCCACGGCGAAGAGGTTCATAGTGATTCTCTGTACAGGAACAGGGGCTCATTGTGTGCGGGTGCGTTGCGGCATCCGCGTTTTTTCTATTTGGAGGTGCTTTATCATCGGTAAATTAGAACATCAGATCAACGAGGAGATCCGCGATAAGGAGCTTCGCGTGATCGGAGCCAATGGCGACCAGCTTGGTATCATGTCCTCAGCAGAAGCACTCCGTCTGGCCGAGGAGAAAGAGCTTGATCTTGTCAAGATCGCGCCGAATGCCGTCCCGCCGGTTTGCAAGATCATGGACTACGGCAAGTTCCGCTTCGAACAACTGAAAAAAGAAAAAGAAGCCAAGAAGAACCAGCGCGTGGTCGAGGTCAAGGAGATCCGCATGTCTCCCAGCATCGATACCAACGACCTCAACACCAAGGTCAAAAACGCCGTCAAGTTCCTGAAGGATGGCAACCGTGTTAAAGTCACTGTCCGTTTCCGCGGCCGTGAAATGGCGCACACGTCGCTTGGCGAGGTGCTGCTGAAGCAGTTTGGCGAAAACTGTGCCGAGGTCGCAACAGTTGAAAAAGGAGCCAAGCTCGAGGGGCGGAATATGTCCATGTTCCTTAGCCCCAAAAACTCGAAATAAACGTAAGCAACAATCGGAAGGAGAACTACTATGCCCAAGCTGAAATCCCATAGCGGTGCAAAGAAAAGATTCAACCTGACCAAGAACGGCAAGGTGAAGAGAGCGCACGCATTCAAGAGCCATATCCTCACCAAGAAGACGACCAAGCGCACCC
>CAZPYW010000066.1:0-1169 GCA_964590095.1 uncultured Oscillospiraceae bacterium
CCAAAGCGGAAAATCCGCTCGGCGGGGATGCCGATGTCCTTGTTCCAGATCTCAAAGGCCTCATCGTCATCCAGATAGATCGACGGATACAGGCGGTCAGGCTCAAGGCCGACCCACTCGGGGCTGGTCAGAAATTCCCACGCCCAGGGAAGCGCCTCTTTCTTAAAATAGTCGCCAAAGGAAAAGTTGCCAAGCATCTCAAAATAGGTGCCGTGGCGCGCGGTCTTGCCGACGTTGTCGATGTCGCCCGTGCGGATGCACTTCTGACAGGTGGTAACGCGGTGGCGCGGCGGCTCCTCCTCACCGGTGAACCACGGCTTCATCGGGGTCATGCCGGCGTTGATCAGCAGGATGGATTTGTCGTTCTGCGGAATGAGCGAGAAGCTGGGCAGACGCAGATGTCCCTTCGTTTCAAAGAAGCGCAGATACATCTCACGCAGCTCGTTCAGTCCGAATGCTTTGTGTGCCATTGTTGTTTCTCCTTTATTTTCACATTACGTTTTCACAGATTTCAGGCGGCAGGGCAAAAAAAGAAACCCCGCCCCACTCATAGGGGCGAAGTGCTCGCGGTACCACCCTAATTGCGCAGATGCGCATCTCAGATGCCCGATAACGGAGGCGGCCGCCCCGCTCATCGCGGGGATGCTCAAAAGCGGCTGACGCGGGCTGCTGTCAAGGGGCTTGCACCAATCCCCTCTCGCTGCGGACACGCTGTTGCGTCTGACTTTTTCATCGCGGTTTTGTAATTATTCAGGAAAAGCTGACGATATTTTATCACAATCTGTCCCATTGTCAACCATTTTTTCTTCCAATGCGGCAAGTCCCGCCAGATGACAGCCCGTCTCGTCCAGCTCTGCCATCCAGTACTGCCGCCCGCCGATCGGTCGGATGCAAAATACGCGAAAAAACGGCATCAGCACAAACGGCTGCGCAGGCTCACACAAAACGGCAAGCGTCCTGCCGCGCCGCAGTGCGCCGCTGAGCGCAATGCCCTCGACCGTGCCGGAGAACGGCTGCCACTGCGCCTCACGGCTGGTCGAAAGGCGTGTCTGTTCATCAAATGTCACGCTGTCCGCGGCGATGCGCCGGACAAGCCGCAGCGCCCCGTCCTCGGGCAGCAGCACGCCCAGATTGACGCAGCCACCGGCCGTATGCGCAAAAATGCGGAC
>CAZPYW010000066.1:1269-8583 GCA_964590095.1 uncultured Oscillospiraceae bacterium
CCCAGATTGACGCAGCCACCGGCCGTATGCGCAAAAATGCGGACAATCCGATCACTGCGCGCGGCACATTGCGCGTCAATGCGCCAGTAAAGCCCCTCGCGCGTAAGCGCAGCGTGTCCGATCACGCAGCCGTCCTCATAAATATCATACGAAAGCATAAGCGACCCTCCACATGATCCTATGCGAAGAGCCGCTGTATTATGCGCACACAGGGCTTTCCTGCGCGCAGCCGCTATCCATGCAGGCCAAAGCTGACCGCGATGGCAGAATCCACCTGATTCATCAAGCCCTCATCCACGTGTCCCATGTGCTCGCGCAGACGGCGTTTGTCGATCGTCCTGATCTGCTCAAGCAGTACCACCGAATCGCGGCTGAGGCCGACGTCATGGCCGGAAAGCGAAATATGCGTGGGAAGCCGCGCCTTGCCGGTCTGGCTGGTGATGGCCGCGGCGATCACGGTTGGAGAATGCCGGTTGCCTGTGTCATTCTGGACGATCAGAACAGGACGCGTGCCGCCCTGCTCGCTGCCCACAACGGGGCTGAGATCGGCGTAGAAAATATCGCCTCGTTTAACGTTGGGTTCCATTCGCTTCACACTCCGCGGAAAAAATAGAAAACCGGCGCACGAGCTGTCTTTGCCGGACTATCGTTATTTTCCCACGCGTCGGCTGAAATTATACAGCCGCAAGGCTCAATCCATTCTATGCAAGGCGCGCGGAAAAGGAAAGCCCTCTCCGCGCGCGAATGATGCCGTGTGCCGTGTGCCGTGTGCCGTGATGCCGGAGCTATCCGTCAGACGATGTACTGCAAAATCTCAGCCGGCTTTCCGTTTTCCAGATAGATGCGCGGAATGCGCTTATTCACGCTGCAAAGCACCTCATAGCTGATCGTGCCAAGCTGCTGCGCAAGCGTCTCACACGGGCAAAGCGTCCCGTCCGCATCATAGCCAAACAGCGTCAGCTCATCCCCTACCGCGGCCTCCGGCACAGCCGTCACATCCACCATGCACATATCCATGCAGATGCGGCCAATGCCGCTGACCATTTTCCCGCGCAGACGGAAGCTTACGCGCCCTGAAAGCGCGCGGGAAAGGCCATCGGCATAGCCGATGGGGAGAACGGCCATTTTAAGCGGCGCCTCGGTCTGATACGTCCGGCCATAGCTGACGGACGCGCCCGCCGGAACCTCACGCAGCTGCGCAATGGTTGTGTGCAGCGACATCATCGGCCGCAGCGGCAGGATTCCCTCGGTGTCCGCAGACGGCGCATGACCATAGAGCGCAATGCCCGGGCGCACCATGTCCATCGCATACTCGGGATAAAGGAGCGTCGCGCCGGAGTTTGCACAGTGGCAGATCTCAGGCTTTACGCCGCTTGCAGCCAGCGCTGCGCGCATCTGGCAAAAGCGGTCGTACTGCATTTTCGTGAACGCCGCATCCTCGGGCGCGGTGCTGTCCGCCGCGCAGAAATGCGTAAATGCGCCCTCAACATGCAGATGCGGCAGCGTGGCCGCCGCCACCAGCTCATCCAGCGCCGCGCCCTCGCCATAGCTGAAAAAGCCGATGCGCGTCATGCCGGTGTCCAGCTTGAGATGCACGTTCAGAATGTAGTTCGTTCCGGCCAGCGCGCTGTCCAGCTCCTGTGCATAGGAAAGCGAGTGCACCTCCTGCGTGATGTCCATGAAGACCATGGTGTCGGCGTAGCTTGCCGGCGTGTAGCCCAGAATCAGAATCGGCAGCCGCACGCCGCCGCGCCGGAGCTGAACCGCCTCCTCCAGATTGGACACCGCCAGATACCCCGCGCCAAGCTCAGCCAGCGCATGGCTGACCGGCACCGCGCCATGGCCATAGCCGTCGGCCTTCATCACGCCCAGAATGCGTGCGTTTTTGGACACGTGCGCGCGCAGCACACGAAAATTATTTGCCAGATTGTCAAGCGACACATCCGCCCAGGTTCTTTTGAGTGTTTTCATCGTATCCCTCAGTTCAGTTGAAACTCATACAGCTGCGCACAAAGCAGCATTTTTCCCTCTGCCGCGATCTCACAGTACTCCGGCAGACCGCTTTCGGTAAACCACGTATCCACGCGCAGCGCGTCGTCCTCATACCCCACGTCACAGCTCATGCGCCAGCCGTTTTCTGCCGCACCGGCCGCCGCGATATACGCGCTGCACCAGCTCTGTCCCAGAAGCAGCGGCAGCTGCATCGGCGCAGGCGCGCCATCATCCAGCACGTCCAGCCCGAACACCGCGCCATCGTATTCGATCTGCGCCTCGCGCGCCGTACAGGCGGCGCGCAGTCCCGCAAGCGACTGCGGCTCAAGCACCGTCATCTCCGCGCCGCTTTCTGGCGTGTAGACGCAGTCCAGCGTGAAAACAAACACCTGCTCATCATACGAAGCCGTGACGCGCGCCTTAAAGCTGCATCCGGCCTGCAGCACCGATGCGCGAAAGTCCAGCGCCTGCTGCATCGGCGCGTTTTCGTGGGCGCAGCCGCACAGCAGCAGCGCCAGTATCATGCAAATTCCCGTCAGTTTCCGCAATTTCCGCAATCGACCACCCGCTCAGCGCAATAGTCGCGGGATGCGCGTCAGCAGATCCTCGGGCGTCATGCCGTACTCTCCGATCTGCGTGGCACATAGATCACCTGCCGCACCATGCAGCCACGCGGCGCACGCCGCCGCCTCAAGCGGCATGACCCCCTGTCCCAGAAGCGAAACCAGCACGCCCGCCAGCACATCCCCGCTCCCGCCGGCGGCAAGGCCGGGGTTTCCGGTGGTGTTGAGATAGACGTTCAGTCCGTCGGTGCAGATGGTGCGATAGCCCTTGAGCAGCAGAATACAGCCTGTCCGCGCGGCAAACTGCCGCGCCTCATAAATGCGGTCAGCCGCCACGGGATTTCCGCCCATGCGGATAAATTCGCCGTCATGCGGCGTTGCGATCACCGGACACGCACTCCCACGCAGGATATCTATATGATTTTCCAGCGCGTTTATGCCATCGGCATCCAGCACCAGCGGAAGCGTACACGTTTTGAGCAGCCACTGGACAAGCATCCGCAGCTCATCCGAGCGCCCAAGGCCGCAGCCAATCAAAACCGCATCCATCTGCGGCAGCCGCTTTGCAATTTCGCCGCGCGCGGCAAGACTCAGCCGCCCCGCGCTGTCACACGGAAGCGGAAAGACGATCTGGCTCATGCACTGTGCCGCCGCAATGGGATAGATGGCCTCCGGCACGCCGAGATAGACCAGTCCGCTCCCCGTGCGCGAGGCGGCCTTCGCCGCCAGCGCTGCCGCGCCGCTCAGTCCGCGTGAGCCGCAAAGCAGCAGCACACGGCCAAAATTACCCTTATGCGCGTTTCTCGCGCGAACCGGAAGAACCGTCCGGAGCAGCTCCGGTCCGGTGTGCTGTGCGATCCAAACAGGCTTTGCCATGACGTGTCTCCTTTCGTAGCCGAAAAAATCCCGATCACTGCTTGTGCTTGCTTTTTTCTTATTATATGACACTTTTGCCGCCGCGTCAAATCGTGTGTTTCATGATATTTTTCTGCGTTTTTTATGACTTTTTTCCGTTTTCCCTCTTGCGGCGGCGGCGCGGTTGTGCTATGATATCGGCAATATGCAACGGCAATGATCGGGCTGTCTGACACCGTAACACAGCCGCAGAGAGGACGGGGTGCTGTGACCGTCTGCTGTGGGTGAAGGGCTTTCTCCCGTGAGCTGCAAACTGAAATCTTCTGACAGTAGGCTTTGCCGGATGGCTCCGTTAACGGCCAAATCGGGTGCTTTGCCCGATAAGCGCGCCTTATGGCGAATAGCGGGTGGTACCGCGGAAGCATGGTCTTTCGTCCCCAGTGTGGACGGAGGACTCTTTTTTTATCAGCAACGTAAAGGAGATATACAACATGAAAGAGCAACTGGAAAAAATCCGGCAGGAGGCGCTCGGTGCGCTTGCCGCCGTGGAGGACACGGCCGAGCTTGACGCGCTGCGCGTGCGCTTCCTTGGTAAAAAGGGTGAGCTGACCGGCGTGCTCAAGATGATGGGCAAGCTCTCTGCCGATGAGCGCCCCGTCATGGGTCAGCTGGCAAACGACGTCCGCGCCGCGATTGAGCAGCGTCTGGATGAGGCAAAAACCGCGCTGAAGGCAAAGGCGCTGGACGCAAGACTCAAGGCTGAGGCGCTGGATGTCACCATCCCGGGCGATACGGTCGAGCTTGGACACCGCCATCCGATGAACAAGGCGCTGGATGAGGCGAAGGAACTGTTCATCTCGATGGGCTTCCAGATTCTTGACGGCCCCGAGGTTGAGCTTGCCGACTATAACTTCACCAAGCTGAATATCGCGGAGAACCATCCCTCCCGCGACCGCAGCGACACGTTCTACACCACCGAGGATGAAAGCATCCTCCTGCGCACGCAGACCAGCCCCATGCAGATTCGCGCCATGGAGGCCATCGGCCAGCCCCCCATCCGCATTCTTGCCCCCGGCCGCGTCTTCCGTAAGGATGAGGTCGACGCAACGCACTCGCCCATGTTCCACCAGATCGAGGGTCTGGTCATTGACAAGGGCGTGACCATGGCTGACCTTAAGGGCACGCTGGAAACGCTGATCAAGGCCATGTACGGTGAGGATTCGGTCATTCGCTTCCGTCCGCACCACTTCCCGTTTACCGAGCCCAGCTGTGAGGTCGACGTACAGTGCTTCAAATGTAAGGGCGCAGGCTGCCCCACGTGTAAGGGTGAGGGCTGGATCGAGCTGCTCGGCGCAGGCATGGTACACCCCAAGGTGCTTGCCGGCTGCGGCATTGACCCCGAGGTCTATTCCGGCTTTGCCTTTGGTATCGGACTTGAGCGCATGTCCATGCGCCGCTTCCAGATCAGCGATATGCGCATGATCTTTGAAAACGACGTCCGCTTCCTGTCGCAGTTCTAAGGAGGTTTTGCAATGAATATTTCTAGAAAATGGCTTTCCGAGTTCGTCGATATCACGGCGAGCGATCGTGAATATGATGAGATCATGACCATTGCCGGTCAGAAGGTCGAAACCACCACCCGCATGGACGCCGAGATCAAAAACGTCGTCGTAGGCAAGGTGCTTTCGATGGCACGGCACGAAAACTCCGATCACATGTGGGTATGCATGGTGGATGTCGGCGCGGATGAGCCGGTACAGATCGTCACCGGTGCGCAGAACGTCCATGAGGGCGACCTTGTCCCCGTGGCACAGCACAACTCCTGGCTCCCGGGTGAGGTTCACATCACCAAGGGCAAGCTCCGCGGCGTGCTCTCGTGCGGGATGCTCTGCTCGTTCAAAGAGCTTGGTCTGACGCAGAACGACGTGCCCGAGGCATATGCCGACGGCATCTGGATCCTCAATGACGAGGGCTGCACCGTTGGACAGGACATCAACACCGTCATCGGCAACGACGAGTCCATCGTTGAGTTTGAGATCACCACCACCCGCCCCGACTGCTACAGCCTGCTGGGTCTGGCGCGTGAAACGGCGGCTGCGTTCAACGTCCCCATGAAGCACCATGAGCCGGTCGTAGCCGGCGGCGGCCAGGGTGAGCTCAGTGAGCTGCTTGACGTTGAGGTTCCGGCAGACGATCTGTGCCTGCGCTACTCTGCCAGAATGGTGCGCAATGTCAAGATCGCCCCCAGCCCCAAGTGGATGCGTCAGCGTCTGCGTTCGGCCGGTATCCGTCCCATCAACAACATCGTGGACATCACCAACTATGTCATGGTCGAATACGGCCAGCCCATGCACGCGTTTGACTATCGCTATGTAAAGGGCGGCAAGATCGTTGTCCGCCGCGCAGGCGAGGACAAGACGCTCACCACGCTTGACGGAAACGTCCGCGCGCTCCAGCCGGACATGCTGGTCATCGCGGACGAAACGCGTCCTGTCGGTCTGGCCGGCATCATGGGCGGCGAGAACAGTGAGATTGTGGATGACACTGTTGACGTTGTCTTCGAGTCTGCAAACTTCCTTGGCGCCTCCATCCGCAAGACGGCACTTGCGCTGGGTATGCGTACCGACGCATCGGCCAAATTTGAAAAGGACATTGACCCGATGCTGACCGTCCCCGCCGTCAACCTCGCGTGCGAGCTGGTTGAGCTTCTGGGCGCGGGCGAGGTGCTTGACGGCATCATCGACGTCATCAACTACGTTCCCGAGGCTGTTGCGCTGCCGCTTGAGCCGGAAAAGATCAACGCCCTGCTTGGCACCGATATTTCCCGCGATGAGATGGTCGAATATCTGCGCCGCGAAGAGATCGCGGTCGAGGGCGACATGATCCAGGTTCCCTCCTGGCGTCCCGATCTGCGCTGCATGGCCGACATTGCCGAGGAGGTCGCGCGCTACTACGGCTACAACCGCATCGAGACCACTGCCATGCGCGGCACCACCACCATTGGCGGCTACTCGCCCGAGGAGGCACTGGAAAATCAGGCGTGCGCGCTGGCGCGCAGCCTTGGCTACAACGAGATCATCACCTACTCGTTCGTCTCCCCCACCGTGTTTGACGCCATCCGCATTCCCGCCGACTCTCCGCTGCGCAATACCATCCGTATCATCAACCCCCTTGGTGAGGATACGTCGATCATGCGTACCGTCATCCTGCCGAGCATGCTGGATATTCTCTCCCGCAACTATGCGCACAAGAATAAGAACGTCAAGCTGTATGAGATGGGTCGTATCTATCTGCCGGTCGAGGGCGAGCAGCTCCCGCGTGAGCCCAAGCGCCTGATCTTCGGCGCATACGGCGAGAAGCAGAGCTTCTTCTCGGTCAAGGGCGAGATCGACGCGCTGCTTGACACACTGAACGTCAGCGCATGGGAATATGTCCCCGACACCGAGAACCCCAGCTATCATCCCGGCCGCTGCGCCGATATCGTCTGCGGCGGCAGAAAGCTTGGCGTTCTGGGTCAGGTTCACCCGCTGATCGCCGAGGGCTATGGCATCGGTGCCGAGGTCTATGTGTGCGAGCTGGACTTTGAGGCCGTTCGTGAAAGTCTTGCCGATGAGCGCGTCTTCCACGCGCTGCCGCGCTTCCCCGCCGTCACGCGCGATCTGGCGCTGGTCTGTGATGAGGCGCTGACCGTTGGCCAGCTCGAGCGCTGCATCACCGCGGCCGCCGGCAAGCTGCTGCAGAAGATCAACCTGTTCGACATCTATCGCGGCCCCGGCATTGCCGCCGGCAAGAAGAGCGTTGCGTTCAGTCTTGAGCTGCGCGCCGAGGATCGCACGCTGACCGATGAGGATTCGACCGGCGTTGTCGAGCGCGTGCTGGATAAGCTCAAGAACGAGCTGAACGT
>CAZPYW010000067.1:0-8304 GCA_964590095.1 uncultured Oscillospiraceae bacterium
TCTGGGCGCAAAAGCAGTGCCGCCTTTCGGCGGCACTGACACGCCTCCGCACAGGCGCGGAGGCGCTGAACGTCTATCTTCTTCTGTTCTTGGTTTTGCGCTCGGAATACTGCCGGATGGACGACATCTTGCTGTCAGACTCGGTCATAAACTGCTTGAGCATATCGTCAAACGACTTCTGCTGCGGCGCGGCGGGCTGCTCGCTCGGTGCGCTGCGTCTGCGCTCATACGAATTGCTCGGACTGCTCAGGCGGTCATTGCGGGGGGGACGTGCAGGGCGCTCGGGCTGGCGTGCCGGACGCTCGGTCTGTGGACGCGGGATTGTGCGCTTGATGGAAAGATTGATCTTTCCATTTTCCTTTCCGATGACCATGACGCGCACGCTGTCGCCCTCGGCCAGATGGTCGTGGATATCGCTGACAAACGTGTGTGCGACCTCGGAAATGTGAACCATCCCCGTGGAATGGTCGGGAAGCAGGACAAATGCGCCAAACTTCGTCAGACTCTTGACCTTACCCTCAACAACTGCTCCGATTTCTAATTCCATATTCCCCCGTGCTCTTTCCGAACAAACCGTACAGGTTTCGTTCCTTTGCTGCAAATTTCTGTTTAGTTGCCTACGTTTTTGAAGATGATCTCGCCCTCGGAAACCATCCCCAGCTTTTCCCGCGCGGCATCCTCGATGCCGGCGTCGGTTTCCAGATTGTCGATGGCCTCACGCAGACGGTCGTTTTCCTGTTCGGCGGCGGTGATGCTTCCTGTCAGCGTGGCCGCCTCGCTGTTCTTCTCTGTGATCTGCTGGCGCAGGGACACCAGGGTAACAGTAGCGTACACCACCAGAATCAGGATCACCAGCTTGACCAGCAGAGATGATCTGACAAACTTCATTTTGTGCTGCGCTCCTTCCTGCATGCCGCGGTGCCATGCCGCGTTTGACCTTATCGAATATTGTAAACCATTTTTCCGCGATTGAAAAGTGTTTTTTGCAAAAAATCGCAAACTTTTTCAAAAGCCACCTGGCCGGCCACGCCGCCGTCCGCACCACGCGCCGCAAAAGCCGGCAGCCGCCCGCAATCACGCCCAGCAGCGCGGAAAAAACAGCCAGCGCCGTGCGGCTGAACGCTGCGAAATAGCACGCCGCGCCAAGCGCCAGCACCGGCAGAAAAAACAGCCGAAACAGCCCCTGTCCGGTGTAAAGCCCCAGCGCCAGCAGCGCAAGCAGATAGGCCAGTGCGAACAGCACATCCGCTGCGCAGGTCGCGCCGCGCCACCGGCGGCGCACCGCGCGGAGCAGATCATAGCTCAGCCCCAGCGCCGCGCCAAGCACCCATGCCTGTACCACCTGCGCCGCCTGGAGCGGCAGCGGCAGCTCCATCAGCCAAACAGGCGCGCAAAAAAGCCGCCCGTTGGCGCAGGCTCTTCATAGCACATGCTTTCGACCTGCCCATCCACGCTGACCTGCCCGCCGTCAAGCGAGAGCAGCTGCAAATGCAGTCCGCTTCCGTGTACGACCAGCGTCCCCCGCGTTGTAGCCAGCACGATCATTCCCTCGTCAAAGCTCTCGACCTCCAGCACACCGGTCACGCTCAGACGGCTTCTGCCCTCAAGCGTCAGCCGGTGCGGCAGCTCAAGCTCCTGTGACGGCACGGTATTTGCCATTCTCTCATCCCCCTGTGCATCGCTTTGTCCATATCTATGCACAGAGGCCGCCGTTCATGCCGCCTTTTTATTTTTACGTACCGGCTGCGATCTCGCGGTACATCGCGCCCGCGTCGTCCTTGCGGACGTTGTCCGCAACCTGTAGCACCTCGACAGCCACTGTCCGCTGTCCAAACTGGATCTCGATCCTGTCGCCCACCTTGACATCATACGACGCCTTGGCCGGACGGCCGTTGACCGAAACACGCGTATTGTCACACGCCTCATTCGCCACCGTGCGGCGCTTGATCAGACGTGATACCTTCAGATATTTATCCAGACGCATGTAATTTCCTTTCTGCTGTGTGGAGTCTGGAAAAAATCCGGTGGGAGTCCCACCGGAATCATTCCAACGTAATTCTTACTTGCCGACCTTGTCCTTCAGCGCCTTGCCTGCCTTGAAAACGGGGACAGTCGCAGCGGGGATCTCAATGGTCTCGCGGGTCTTGGGGTTGCGGCCCATGCGTGCCTCACGCGTTTTGGTCTCGAAGCCGCCGAAGCCGACCAGCTGCACCTTGTCGTTTGCGCACAGCGCATCGGTGATGATCTCAAACGTCGCATTGACGGCCTTTTCTGCGTCCTTCTTGGAGAAGCCGCACTTCTTGGCAACCTCGGAGATGAGTTCGGTTTTGTTCATAGTGGTTCCTCTTTCCATGTAGTAAGTTCATGCAAGGTTGATGTCTGCGCAAAGATCACGCCATCATTCGCCCTGCTGCGCAGCCGCGCCGCAGCGCTCCTGCGCGGCAACCTGCTCGATCAGACGCTCACACGCTGCGTGCAGCGCCTGCTCGGGGTCGATGCGCAGCTGCGCGGATACGCCCGTCGCCGCAAGCAGCACATCGCCCAGTGCCCGCTCTGCCAGCGCGGCATCTGCTGCGCCGGTGCGCAGGCATTCGACTGCTGCGTCTAGTTTATCCAGAGATTGCGCGGCAGATTCCTGCTCGGGCGCGTCCTTTCCCGCTTTTTTCAGGAGCTTTTCCCCTCGCCACAGCGCGGGCAGCGAACGCGCAACGCCGTCAAGCGTCTGCGCCGTGGTTTGCTGTCCCTTTTCCATGCGCTTGAGCTCATCCCAGGAAGCGGTGCTGTCGTGACCAAACAGATTCGGATGGCGGAAGATCAGCTTCCTGCAAACGCCGTCGCACACGTCATCCAGCGTAAAGCGGCCTGCCTCGCGCTCGATATCCGTATGAAACAGAACCTGAAGCAGCACGTCCCCCAGCTCCTCACACATGAGCGCGGGGTCATCGCGGTCAAAGCCCTCACAGGCCTCATACGCCTCCTCCAGGAAATTGCGGCGAATGGACAGGTGCGTCTGTGCGCCGTCCCACGGACATCCGTCCGGCGCACGCAGCAGCGTGACCAGCCGAACGAGATCCGCAAAATCATAGCGGTCTTTGCTAATAAAATCTATCATAATTTTCTCTCTTTCGCAAGGGGGATGTTCAAGTTTTTTGGCGTATCCGCAGGATTTTTGCAATTTTTTCGCCCTTTGGAAGAAGCATACAATCCTCATACCGGATGCAGCGCAGCGCAAGCGCCAGAATCACATAGCAAACCACCGCAAACACCAGCGCAACCAGACACGAAAGCCGCGCCGAGGCGATCACCTGCCGCAGCAGTCCCTGCACAAGATACGTTGCCCCGCCCATCAGCACCGCGGCCAGAAGCGGCCGCGCCAGATTGGCCAGAATGCGCGGCTTTTCATCCAGACAGCGGCGCAGCGCCAGAATATCCAGCAGCGTGATGACCGCATAGCAGACCATCGTGCCGATAGCCGCGCCGGTAATATTGAGCTGCGGCACCGCGACCAGCACATAGTTGACCGCGATTTTGACCAGACCGCCGATCAGCATATTGATGACCGGTGTGGTCACGTTGCCGTGCGCCTGCAAAATGGCGTTAAACAGCAGCACCATGCTGTTAAAAATAACGGTCACGCCCAGCACCGTCAAAACCGGCGCGCCGGTCGCAATGCTGCTTTCGGAATACGTGGTGAGCAGCCGCAAAATGGGCTCAGCCATGACAAACAGCCCCGCTGCGCAGGGCATGGCGATCAGCGCCATGGTGCGGATGGCCGATTCCTCGGTTGCGCGCACCTCTTTTGTGTTTTTCAGCGTCAGCGCCGACGTAATGGCGGGAATGGAGGAAATGGTGATCGGTGTGATCAGCGAGCACGGCAGGGCAAAGATCGTCTGGCAGTAGCCATAGATGCCCTTTGCCGTGTCGGCGGCCTTTGTCGTCCATGCCAGCGCGCCCGTGAGGCGGCGCATATAGATCATCGTGTCAAACAGGTTGATGATCTGCAAGCCCGCCGAGCCCAGCGTAATGGGAATGGCAATGGCCAGCAGCATTTTGACCGTCTGGCGTGTGGAAAGCGCCTCACCGGCGCCGCCCTCCAGCGTTTTGCCTGCGCGGCGGAATCTGCCGTGCAGATAGATGGCCGAAACCAGACAGCCGGCCGTCACGCCCAGAATGCCCGCGCCTGCACCAAGCGTAATGTCATCGGTCAGCCGCATCACCAGCCACGCCGCGCCCAGTCCGACCGTCAGACGCAAAAGCGCCTCAATGATCTGGCTGACGGTGGTGGGGGTCATGTTGCTCTGCCCCTGGAAGAAGCCGCGATAGGCCGAGATCATGCAGATCAGCAGCACACACGGCGAAAGCGCCGCGATCGCCGCCCACGAGTTTTCATTGGTCGTGACCATGACCGAAAGCGGTTTGCACAGCAGCAGCATTCCCAGGCTTCCCACAATGCCGATCAGCAGGAAGACCATGCGCGAGCTGGTATAGATCTTTTTGATCTGCGCCTGATTGCCCAGCGCCTGTGCCTGTGAGATCATGCGGCTCATCGCAACGGGAAGGCCGGTCGTCGAGATCATCAGCAGAACATTGTACACGTCATACGCCGTGTTGAAATAGCCAAAGCCCGCCTCGCTGATGATCATTTGCAGCGGCGTTTTGAACAGGAAGCCCATCAGCTTGACCAGAATCGTGCCAAGCGTCAAAATGACCGCGCCCTGCAAAAACGATTGCTTTTTTACGGGATTTTCGCTCATGCCGGATTCTCCTTTTCATCGGGCGCGAACACCGTGGGAATCGCATAATCGTGCAGCTCCTGCACCACCGCGCCAAGATCGATGGTGGGATACTTCCCCGCCGCGTACAGAATTTTGCCGCGCACCATGGTCATCACCACGTCATGTCCCGACGCGGCATAGACCAGCTGCGAAAGGACGTTGTGGCACGGGATCAGATGCGGCTGGCTGAAATCCAACAGGATCAGGTCGGCATCCAGCCCCTCCTTGATCATGCCGCACTCCTGCTCGCGCCCCTGCGCGCGCGCGCCGCAGACCGTCGCCATCATCAGCGCGGCCTCAGCCGGCACGGCGGTAGGATCGCCGGTCTTGCCCTTTGCCATCAGCGCGCACGCCTTGATCTCCTCAAACAGGTCAAGATTGTTGTTCGACGCGACCGAATCGGTGCCAAGACAGACGTTCATGCCTGCCTTTACCATTCCCATCACATCTGCGCAGCCGCTTGCCAGCTTGAGATTGCTGACAGGGCAGTGAACAGCCGACACGCCGCGCTTTGCCAGCAGCGCCATGTCCTCTCCGCTCAGATGGACGCAATGCGCCGCCGTGGTGCGCGTGTCAAATACATGGTGGCAGTCCAGCAGCTGTGCGGGCGTCAGACCGTACTTTTCCACGCAGTCCTCATGCTCTTTTTTTGTCTCGGACAGATGGACGTGCATTCCAAGGCCGTTATTGATGGCATACTCACTCAGCGCGTCCCACAGCTGATAGCTTGAGGTATATTCCGCGTGGATGGATGTCTCGATTTTGATGCGCCCGCCGTCATAGCCGTTCCACTTTTCGTGCAGGGCAACAAGCTCCTGACATGCGGGGAACGTCTCAAAGTCAAAGTCATCTCCCAGGAACATGCTTGTTCCGCGGCTGAGATTGGCCTTGATGCCGCTTTCGGCAATGGCCTCGGCCTCAGCCTCGGAAAAATAGTACATGTCGCTGACCGAGGTGATGCCAAAGCGCAGACACTCGGCAATCCCCAGCAGCGTTGCCGCCTTGACGCTGCGCGCGTCAAGATGGTCCTCCCGCGGGAAAATATAGTCGTTCAGCCACTCCTGCAAAGCCAGATCGTCGGCATAGCCGCGCAGCAGCGCCATCGGCAGATGCGTGTGGCAGTTGATCAGTCCCGGCATCAGCACCATGCCCGCCGCGTCAATGATCTGCGCAGGCTTTTCCTCGGGTGCCTTTTTGTTCAGCCAGCTGATCTTGCCGTCCGTTACGCCGACAAAGGCGTTTGTCCAGACGGACATCCGCTCATCCATGGTGACAACGGTCACGTTCGAAAATAATGTATCCATACTGTACTCCTTAACCGCATGACGTATTCAGAAGCTTGAAAATTTCATCCTTCTGCCGCAGAATGTCGTCGATACGCTCGATATAATCCTGCGGATATTTGGGATTGTGGAAGCGCTCAAGCGCACCGCCCGCGAGATTGATCTTGTTCATCCCGCCGCCGCCCAGCGACAAAATGGTGTGCAGCTCTTCCATCATATATATGTTGTAAAGTCCCGAATAGCCCGCGCGGCACCAGCCGACATTCTCAAAGCTTCCGGACATATACTTCTGCCGGTAAAGATAATACGGCGCATAGCCCGCCGCGCGCAGCTGCTGCTGCGCATCATCCAGCATGACGGCCACCTCTGCGCGCGCAGGGAGTGTGACGCGCTTTTGAAACAGATCCGCACCCTTTTTCAGCGCCAGCGTGTGTACCGTGATGCCGGACGGCTCCAGTCCGATCACCTGACGCACCGAGTCTGCAAAGGAAAGCGCCGTATCCTCGGGCAGTCCCGCGATCAGATCCATGTTGATATCGGTAAAGCCGACGCGCCGCGCGCTTTCATACGCGCAAATCGTCTCTGCCGCCGTATGGCGTCTGCCCACGGCGCGCAGCACGCGGTCAGACATCGTCTGCGGATTGATGGAAATGCGCGTTGCGCCGCCCGCATAGATCACGCGCAGCTTTTCCTCGTCCAGCGTATCGGGTCTGCCGCCCTCAACCGTAAATTCCAGACAGCGCGACAGATCAAAATATGTGTGGATAGCCGCAAGCAGCTGCTCCATCTGTCCCGCCGACAGCGTGGTCGGCGTGCCGCCGCCGATATACAAGCTTCGGATGTGCCAGTCGTTTTCTCTCAGCAGCTTTCCCGTGTATGCGACCTCACGCAGCAGACACGCAAGATAGGGCGGCAGGAACTCGCCAAAGCGCTCGACCGACTCGCTGACAAACGAGCAATAGGCGCAGCGCGTGGGGCAAAACGGGATGCCGATATAGACCGACAGATCGCGCGGCGCAAGCAGCCCTGCCGCCTCAACGGTTGCACGGGATGCATCCAGACACAGTCTGCGCCGCTCGGGCGTGACGAAATACACCTCGCGCAGCAGCCGGTCTGCCTGCTTTCGTGTGCCGCCCTCCATCAGGCATTTGGTTGAGAGTTTGCTGGGGCGCACGCCGGAAAGCGCGCCCCATGGCGGTGCCTCGGGCAAAAGCTGCACCGCGGCCAGATAATAGCTCTGCTGCAAAATACGGCGCGTCATGCGTACATCCGCCTGTTCCAGCGGGATGCGGCGCACGGCAAAGGCCGTCCTGCCGTCCAGCGTGATGCGCGCCGTGGCGGTGCGATAGATCTTGCCGTCTGACAGCGCGGAAACAGCGCCGTCCTCCCCTTTGGGAAACGGCGTTTCAGAAAAGACGCTCGTGCGGTCGCCAAACAGCTGCATTTGCAGCTGCTCAACCGGATAGCGTTCGTTGTGACCCTTGAGATACAGCTTCATCGCATTGCCTCACGCATATAGGGATTATACTGCCGTTCATCAGCCAGCGTGGTTGCCTCGCCGTGTCCGGGATAGACCGCCTGGACGCCGTCCAGCTGCGAAAGCCGCCGGAGCGAGGCCAGCATCTGCTCGCTGCTCCCGCCGTCAAAGTCCGTCCGGCCGCAGGAGCCGGCAAAGAGCGTATCGCCGGAAAACAGCGCCTCGCCGCAACGCAGACAGACCGAGCCCATCGTGTGCCCTGCCGTGTGCAGAACCGTAAAGGACAGGCCGCCCACCTGTACACAGTCGCCCTCGTCATACGTGTCGGTGTAGACCAGATGGCCGTGGCTCATGTTGTGCGCCTCATCCGTGTCCAGCCGGTGGACATAGATCTTCACCGCAGGCAGCGCCGCATGCAGCGCTTTCAGCGCGCCCGTGTGGTCAAAATGCGCATGCGTCAGCAGAATCGCGGCAATTTTCATGCCTGCCTCCTCCGCGCGCGCCAGAATGCGCGGCGCAAACGCGGCGGGGTCGATCACGGCACAAAGGCCGCTTGCCTCGTCGCAGACCAGATAACAGTTGGTTTGCAGCGCCCCAAGGGGCATCGTGATAATCTTCATGATGATCTCCTATCCGCGCCCTGCGGGCGCACTGCTTTTGCCGCGCCGCGCGCGGAACCCTATTTCAACGTTTCACATTGGAGAGATACTCTCTTGCAGATTTGCAACTGCCCTTGCTCCGCAGGCATACTTTTTCTGCTGCTCCAGAA
>CAZPYW010000068.1:0-8250 GCA_964590095.1 uncultured Oscillospiraceae bacterium
CGCGCCGTATACTTGCGTATTCCAATTTCGTCGAAAGCAGGCTTTCGACGAGTCTATTGAAGCCGCAACCGGAAAATACAAAAGCAGCTCCCCTGCCGATGATGGGTTGCCATAAAACAGTGAATCCGACCTGTGCTTACGATCACAGGTCGGATTTTCATATCTATATACAAACTTACTGGCGGCGAACGGTTTTCCAAAACCGGAGGCTCGCGGCAAGTCCACAGTGGATAACCGCCAACTTTCTCACATTGCGACCAGCAGGCGGTCAGATTTTTGATATTCAGTTGTTGCGTTCATTTCGGTAAATTGGAATTGGTTAAGATTTATCGTTTTCTGCTCTGTCAGCAGGAGTTCTCAATGTAATGGCATATACTGTACTTACCTGTAATGGGTCCGTTTCCGCTACCATTCCGTCATAGTACACAACGATTTCGTCACCAACAACAATATCTGTATAGCTATCTGGGTTTTCAACATTCAGGGATATTGACCACCGTGTTCCATTCGGATAACCATCTGCTGTTTCAGAATACATTACAATGTAATTGTCGTGAACTTCCTCAACAACTCCTGTTACATTAGGTTCGTTCTCGATAATATCATTCATAGTTCGACCACAGCCGACCAAACTCAACACACAGACCAAGGCTAAGATAAGGGCTATCAACTTTTTCATATAATCACACTCCTTTGTCAAATTCAAGTTTAGCTTACATCGTTCTTAAATAAAGTATATTAGAAAAATGTGAATAATTCTACCGTCTGCACAAGAACCGCCCGAACATTTTTGTTCGGGCGGTTAATGATACAGTACAAAACACCGGCTCAGCGCGCAGGCGTGATGTGCCAGATCTCGTCGGCATACTGGCGAATGGTGCGGTCAGAGGAGAATTTGCCGGCAGAGGCAATGTTCATCAGACATTTTCTGCCGAAGCTCATCCGGTCACGGTAGTCGCGCAGCGCGCGCAGCTTTGCCTGCTTATAGCTGTCAAAGTCGTACATCAGATAGTACTGGTCGGCCTTGTGCCAGCTTGCGCCGTCAAGCAGCGCGTGATACAGCTCGCGCTGTGCATCATCCGTTTCGACCGTACCGTCGATCAGCGTATCGACCGCGCGATGCAGCGCCGGATTTGCCTCATAGAAGCTGCGTGCCTGATAGGTGTCGCGGATTGCCGCAATTTCCTCGACGCTTGCGCCGAAGATATACGCATTTTCCGCACCGGCCTGCTGGACGATCTCAACATTTGCGCCGTCCATTGTGCCAAGCGTGACCGCGCCGTTCAGCATCAGCTTCATATTGCCGGTACCAGAGGCCTCTGTACCGGCGGGCGAGATCTGCTCAGAAATATCGGCTGCAGGAATGATGTGCTCGGCATACGAGCAGTTATAGTTCTGCACAAAGACGACCTTCATCCGGTCAGCAACAGCCGGGTCACTGTTGATCAGCTTTGCAACGCGGTTAATATAGCGGATGATTGCCTTTGCGCGGTGATAGCCCGGGGCGGCCTTTGCGCCAAAGATAAACGCAGTGGGCGTAAAGTCCGTCAGTGTGCCGTCCTTGAGACTCAGATAGAGATCCATGATACAAAGGGCGTTGAGAAGCTGCCGCTTATACTCATGCAGGCGCTTGACCTGTACATCAAAGACAAACGTCGGGTCAAGGCTCACGCCCTCGCGCTGCGCGATCACATTGCACAGCTGACGCTTCTTTTCCAGCTTGATGGCGTTAAATTCCTTGATCGTCATGTCATCGATCTGCTCCTTCAGCGCCTGAAGCCGGTCAAGCTCGGTCAGATAACCCGTACCGATCTTCCCGTCCAGCATACCGCAAAGCTCCGGATTGCTCAGACCCAGCCAGCGACGCGGCGTAATGCCGTTCGTTTTGTTCTGGAAGCGGTCAGGGAAGGCGGTGTACCAGTCGTGGAACAGATCGTCACAGAGAATCTGGGAATGAATCTCGGCAACGCCATTGACGGCGGTGGAGACATAGACCGAAAGATTGGCCATATGCGCCTGATCGTCGCGGATGATGAACAGACCGGAATCCGGATGCTCAGCCTTGAGCTTGTCATCGATCCGGCGCAGAATCTCCACGATTTCGGGCACAACCGAGGCCAGCAGCTGCAGATTCCACTTCTCCAGCGCCTCGCTCATGACGGTGTGGTTGGTGTAGGCAAAAACGTGTGCGGCAATATGGAACGCCGCGTCAAAATCCATGCCGTCTGCCATCAAAAGCCGAATCAGCTCGGGAATGGACATCGCAGGATGTGTGTCGTTGAGCTGAATCGCTGCGAATTCAGGCAGACGATACAGATCGTTGCCGTGCTGCGCGCGGTACGAACGCAGAATATCCTGAATGGATGCGCTGCAAAGGACGTACTGCTGCTTGATGCGCAGGCGCTTGCCGTCATCGGTCGAGTCGTTGGGATACAGAACACGCGTCACATCCTCGGCGCGGTTCTTTTCCTGATGCGCCTTCTGATAATCCTGGTCATTGAAGGCCGCAAAATCCAGCTCATGCTCCGGCTCGCACTGCCACAGGCGAAGCGTTCCCACGGTGCTGGTGTTGTAGCCGACGATGGGCATATCATACGGCACACAGTTGACCGTCTGATCGGCAAAGCGCACCTTGACCATCAGCTCATCACGGCGGCGGCTCCAGGGGTCACCAAACTTTGTCCAGTCATCAGCGGACTCAAACTGGCCGCAGTTGACAAAGGACTGCTTGAACAGACCAAAGCGGTAGCGAAGGCCATAGCCGCAAAGCGGCAGATCCATCGTCGCGGCGCTGTCCAAAAAGCATGCTGCCAGCCGTCCAAGGCCGCCGTTTCCAAGCGCTGCATCCTCAACATGCTCAAGACATGCAAGGTCAACGCCCTTTTCCGCAAACGCCTGTTTGACCTCATGCAGAACGCCAAGATTAAACAGGTTGCTGTAGACCAGACGCCCGATCAGATACTCAGCGGAAAAATAATATGCGCATCTTCCCGCAGATTGCTGTCGGCGCGTTTTGCCCCAGTTTTCGTTGATCTCCGCCATCATGACGCGGCCAAGTGCCTCATGCAGACGCTCGGGCGTTGTGGTACGGATGGTCTCATCGTGCGCCAGACGAAGCTGTGCCTCGGTCTGCTCCACGATATATGCCGAATAATCGCTCATACATTCCCTCCTCGGGTTTTATCAGATACCGCGCCAGAACAGCGTTGCGGCGTGGTATCACCTTCAAAAAGCGCCCACCCCTTCGTCCGAAGTGGGTGGACGCCGGAACTGCGGAGCGCACAGACGTGTACGCTCATATCATGCCGCCCTGCGGCGGTCAGTTTTGGGTATTTCAATCAGGCGCGGCCAGCCTCACGCGTCAGCTGCGCGATCTGATCTGCCAGCTCGTCGGTTGCCGCGTCGGGGAGCATCCGCCAGCGCCAGTTCGAGATCAGGAGCTTTCCGGGCTCATTCATGCGGGTATCCGCGCCAAGTCCCAGATAATCCTGCATCTGCGCGACGAAGAGCTGCGCGCGTGAGTGCATACCGGCGCGAATGATGGCCGCAACCAGGTCATCCTCCGGTGAAATGTTGAGATAGCTGCGTGCATAGGCCTCGCTCTCGTCGCTCAGCCCCTGGCACCACTGTACCAGCGTCTCATTGTCATGCGTGCCGGTGTAGCAGATGCAGTTCTCTCCATACTTATGCGGCAGATAGTTGCTGGGTTCTCTGGGGTCAAACGCAAATTCCAGAACCTTCATGCCCGGGAAGCCGGATTCCTCGACAAGCTGCAAAACCTCAGGCGTCAGGAAGCCAAGATCCTCTGCGATAAAGCTGGTCTGCGGGCAGTTTTCGCGGATGGCACGAATCAGCTTCATGCCGGGGCCTTTGATCCAGCTGCCACAGCGCGCGGTACAGTTTGCAGCGGGAATCGACCAATAGCTTTCAATCCCACGGAAATGGTCGATTCGCACCACATCAAAGTTCTCGCCTGCTGCGCGCAGCCGCTCAATCCACCAGCCAAAGCCATCCTGCTCCATGCGCTCCCAGTCGTAGATAGGGTTGCCCCAGTACTGGCCGTTTTTATTAAAGCCATCGGGCGGACAGCCTGCCACCACGCGCGGACTGCGCGTGCGCGTCAGCTGGAAGTTGTCAGGGTTTGACCAGACATCCACGCTGTCCAGCGGGACATAGATGGGAATATCGCCAATGATCTGTACGCCGTTTTCATGCGCATAGTCGCGCAGCTGTGTCCACTGACGATGGAAGGTATACTGCACAAAGCGGTGGAATTCCAGCTCGTCGGCCAGCATCTGGCGATAATGCTCCATTGCAGGCTCGGTGTGCAGCCGGATATCCAGCGGCCACGTCGTCCACGACGCGTCGGAATAATACGCCTTGACCGACATGAACAGGACATATTCCTCAAGCCAGGCGGCCTGTGCCTGCACGTATGCGGCGTAATCCGCCGGTACATTGTGCCGGAAGCGCCGCCATGCCTTGCGCAGCATGGGTATGCGCTGGTCGTACAAGGTCTGGAAATCGGTCTGATCGGGACGCTGGCTCCATTTGACGCTGTCCAGCTCCTCCTGCGTCAAAAGCCCTGCCTCGGCCAGACGGTCAAGGTCGATCAGATAGGGGTTGCCGGCAAACGTGGAAAATGCCTGATACGGCGAGTCGCCATAGCCGGGGGGATTGATGGGGAGGATCTGCCAGTAGGACTGCCCTGCCCGCTTGAGAAAATCGACGAAATCATACGCCGCCTGCCCCATTGTGCCGATGCCATACTTCGACGGCAATGAGGTAATGTGCATCAGAATGCCACTGCTTCTTTTCATGATATCACTCTTACTTGCTTTCTTTCAACTTTCTTACGCTTTCGCGGTTGGAAAGCGTAAATGGAACGGTGATGTGCCGCGCCTTGCCGTTATGCTCGACGCAGTCCATCAAAACGGAAAAACTGCGGCTGGCCAGAAGCTCGACCGACTGTGAAATCGTTGAGAGCTTTGGCGTATAGTACCCGCCGATCTTCAGCCCGTCATAGCCAATGACGGAGATGTCCTCGGGTACGCGAAGTCCGGCGTCGACCAGCGCGCGAATCGCGCCGATGGCGATGACGTCAGCCATGGCAAACACGGCTGTGACCTCGGGGGTCTGGCGGAGGATTTCCTGCATACCGGCGTAGCCGTATTCATAGCAGAATCGGCCGGTATGATAGTATCGCGCCTCGTCAAAGCGGAGCTGGTTGCGCTCAAATGCGGCAACACAGCCAAGGTAGCGGCGCTCAGACGTATCAGAGATCGTGCGGTCGCCGCCAAGGACGGCAATGTTCCGGTGTCCGCTGCGAATCAGATACTCGACCGCGCAGGCCGCACCCTTGCAGTCGTCGGTCGTGACGCTGGACAGATTTTCGAACGGAAGCATGCTTGCATCGTTTGTGACCACGACGGACGGAACCTGAATTCTGGAAAAACAGGAACGCAGATTCTGGTTGGTTGCACCAAGGAACAGCACACCGGCCGGCTTGCGCTCACGGCAGAGCTTGACCGCGCGCTGTGCCTCATTCTCATCCTCATCGATGAAGTCCACGATCAGCGGATGGGTCGTTTTTGCAAACATGGCCTGCAGCTGCTCGACCATCGTTGCAAACATCTCATTCGCCGTGCCCTTGACCACGACCAGAACGGTGTTTGAGCGCTGCTGCTTGAGAGACTGCGCGCTTTCATTCAGCTCAAAGCCGCGCGCATGCGCCACGGCCAGAATGGCCGCCCGCGCCTTTTCCGAGACGTTTGGCTGATTGTTGAGCACGCGCGACACCGTTCCAAGGGAATAGCCGCTCTCACGCGCCAGATCTTTGATGGTCATTTCCAGCAGTCCTCCACGCTTCCCTGCTCAGGATATCAGCCCTTGACCGCACCGGCGGCCACGCCCTTGATGATATACTTCTGGCAGAACATATATACAATGATGACCGGCAGGATGCTGAGCATGATGACCGCCATCGTTGCACCCAGATCGACCTTGCCAAAGCTGCCCTTGAGATACTGTACCAGAATCGGGATGGTCATATACTTCGTGCGATCCAGCACCAGATACGGCAGCAGATAGTCATTCCAGACCCACATCAGCTCAAGAATACCGACCGAGATCATGGTGGGCTTGAGCATGGGCAGGACAACGCTGAAATACGTGCGCACGGGGCCGCAGCCGTCGATTGAAGCCGCTTCCTCAATTTCCAGCGGCAGGCCCTTGACAAAGCCCACGAACATGAAGATCGCAAGACCCGCGCCAAAGCCAAGATAGATGATGGGAATTGTCCACGGCGTGTTGAGCTTGAGCTTGTCGGCCGTAAAGGTCAACGTAAACATGACCATCTGGAACGGCACGATCATGGAAAACAGGCACAGATAGTAAAACGCGTTTGCAATTGTGCTCTTTACGCGCGCAATGTACCATGCGCTCATCGAGCAGAACAGCAGGATCAGCAGCACGGAAACGACCGTGATCAAGAAGCTGTAGCCCAATGCCTTGAAGAACGGATAGTTTGCGATGTTAATGCTGTTTGCATAGTTCGTCCAGCCGGCAAAGGACTCACTGGTGGGCAGCGCAAACGGCTCAAGGTTGACAAAGTTGTTGGTTTTGAACGAGTTATACAGTACCATGAGCACGGGGAAAACCCATGCCAGACACAGTACCGTGAAGAAGCAGCTGAGGACGTTGCTTCCGGTGGAATACGTCTTGACGGTAGTACGCTTCATTACTGCTCAACCTCCTTCTTCCGCGTGGCGGCCTGCTGCGCAATGGCAAGCACAGCAACAAGGAGAAAGAAGATGACCGCCTTTGCCTGTGCAACGCCGTGATACTTCTTGCTGATATTATATGTCGAATAGATGTTCAGCGCAAGGAGCTCGGTAACATTTATCTTTGCACCGTTCTGGATGATGCTGGGCATACCTCCCGTCAACGCAAGGTTCTGGTCAAAGAGCTTAAACGAGTTGGTCAGCGTCAGGAACGTACATGTCGTGATCGACGGCATGACATTGGGGATGATGACCTTAAACAGCGTCTGCGAGCCGGTTGCACCGTCAATGCGCGCGGCCTCAAGCATATCCTCGGACACGGCCTGAAGACCGGCAATGTAGATGATCATCATGTAACCGATCTGCTGCCAGGCGACCAGAATGACCAGTCCCCAGAAGCCGTACGTGCCGTTGGCCGTGAGATAGGTGCTGTAGCCCTTGAGAATGCCGTCAAAGATCATGCTCCAGATATAGCCCAGGACAACGCCGCCGATCAGGTTGGGCATGAAGAAGACGGTACGGAAGATATTCGCGCCGCGCATCTTCTGCGTCAGGGCATAGGCGATGGCAAAGGCCACGACGTTGATCAAAATGATCGACACAACCGCAAATGCAGCCGTGTTCTTGAATGCATTGATAAAGCCTGCGTCCTGAAACACCTTGGTATAGTTCTCAAGTCCCATGAATTTGGCATCGGACGGGGTGTTAAAGGTGCAGAACGACAGATAAATGCCCTGAAGAAACGGCCAGACAAAGCCAATACAAAATGCGAGGAAGGTGGGCAGGATAAATAGCGGCGCCCACCGCTTCATGGGGCGGCGGATGAGATAGCTGTTCACACCCGCAACGGAATCACGCTTGCGCACAGGTTTTCCCTCTCTTTCAATATGCATTTTGGCTGCTCATTTCAGGCAAGGCAAAACCGCCGTGGGATCGCAACTTTGCCCTGCTTGCAAGGAGCGGAAAATGGGGGCGGGCAGATCGCCCGCCCCCATCGGCTTATTATGTGTTCAAAAGCTTAGCCGTTGACAGTTTCGTACTCGATAGCCCAGCCATCGACGAAAGCGGAAACGACCTGCTCCCAGTTGGCATCGGACTGGTCTGCGGAGTAAGCAGCCAGAGCGGTGACAACCGTTGCTCTCCAGGAGTCAACGTTCGGGGTGTAGTTGAACGCCCATGCGACAGCGTACTTGCCCTCGGCCAGCAGCGCATTGCCGTCGTTGATGAACTTGTTGGTGGAAGCGGGGCAGTTCTTGAAGGGAACAGCGCCCAGCTGCTGAACATAGGTTGCGGAAGCGTCGGGATCGCTGACGAGCCAGACCAGGAAGTCGATGGAAGCCTGCTGATCCTCAGCGGAAGCGTTGGCGTTGATCGCCCAGCAGTTCTCGGTGCCGGAGCACAGAGCGGCGTTCTCTTCGCCATCAACACCACAGTAGATGGGGATCATCTGGAGCTGATCGTCGGTCAT
>CAZPYW010000069.1:0-6426 GCA_964590095.1 uncultured Oscillospiraceae bacterium
TGACCTTGAAGTAGGAGTTCTTGCCGTACTGGTCGGCCAGGGTGTTGAAGACGAATGCAGCGGGGCTGCCGTTGGGGTCAAGCTTGAACTCGCTCTCGCCGTCATCGGTGACAGCGACCAGTGCCTTCCCCTCAAGCGGGTTGGGCGCGAACTTGACCAGATTGTTCAGCAGGACGGTGGTGCCCAGACCGTTCATGGCGCAGCCGCAGAAGACAGGCGTGATGGCGCGCTCACGGATACCGGCCTTGACGCCGGTGAGGATTTCCTCCTCGGTGAACGGCTCTTCGGCAAAGAACTTTTCCATCAGATCTTCGCTGGTCTCGGCGATCTGCTCGTTGAGCTCCATCATGTACTCTTCGATCTTGTCCTCGGCGTCGGCGGGAAGTGCAATTTCCTTGCCGTTTGCGTCGTAGGCCTTCTTGCTCAGCAGGTCGACAACGCCGACTGCCTGCTCACCGTTCATGATGGGGAAGACGAACGGAATGACGGATGCGCCGAACATGTCGCGCAGTGCGTCAAAGACGTTAAAATAGTTGGCATGCTCTTCATCCAGCTTGGAAATGTAGAACATGGCGGGCAGCTTGGCCTTGGCAAGGTACTTCCAGCCCTTTTCGGTGCCGACGCCGATGCCGCTCTTGGCAGTGACGCAGATCAGGCCGGCGTCTGCAACGCGCAGCGACTGAACGATCTGACCGGCAAAGTCAAAATAGCCGGGGTTGTCCAGAACGTTGATCTTGCACTTGTTATATTCAACGGGGATGACAGAGGTCGAGATGGAATACTGGCGCTTCTTCTCTTCGTCGTCGAAGTCAGAAACGGTGGTTCCATCCGCGCGCTTGCCCAGACGCGTGATCGCCTTGGTCGTGAACAGCATACTTTCACACAGCGCGGATTTGCCGTCGCCGCCATGGCCCAGCAGGCAAATGTTGCGAATGTCGTTGGCAGTATAGCCCATAGTTTTACGTTCTCCTTTCTCCAGACAGGCTGCGCAGGACTTGCAGCCCGCCCCTCGGCAGTACACAGTTTAGCCGACTCTTAAAATCCATTATATACGAACCGCAGTAAGAATGCAAATATAATCTTGCGGAATTGCCAGAAAAAATACATTTTCCGCGTCAACGCGCACAATCGCGCGCGATTCGCGCAGGCTCTGCACGCTCAGCTGCCGTTCAGACCCGTCAGCAGCAGCTCGGGCAGCAGCCACAGCAGCGCAAAAATCAGCAGATTCCACGCCGATACCGCCTGCACCGAACCGATAAACGTCAGGAAAAACAGCACCAGCGCGCCAATCACGCCGCCCAGAATCGCCACGCCCGCCGCGCCTCTGGCCGCGCTGCGCAGCGTCCGCGCACCGGTCACGGTGGCAACAAAGCCCGTAAAGCTTCCGCGCGCCATCATTGCGCCCTGCCGCGGGTCACGCACAGCCTCGCTTGAGGAAAGGCGCGCCCGCTCCTCAACGGTTGGAAATTCGATCTTCTCGGGCGCAAGCTTGTACCGGTGCTTCAAAAACTGCGGCGTGATCATAAAATCGCGCGTAGCCAGCATGGGAATCAGCGCGCCGGAGCGCGTGGCCGCATGCAGACTTGACTGCGCCGCGGGGTCTGCCGTGTAGTGCAGCGCAAAAACTGCCGCAAGCTCGGAGTTAATGGCCAGATAGACTGCCTGCTTCAGCCCCGCACCCTCGGGCATCCGGACGCGCATGAGCTTCATGAAGGCAAGCGAGCCCATCAGCACCACGTCGCCCTGCATCTCGGCGCCAAGGCCGCCGCCCTCATAGCGGCGGAACGTCTCCACGCTGTAATGGCGGCCGTTCTGGCTGGCCTGTATCTCACGGAACAGCGGCACAAGCCCGCTTCCTGCCGTTTCCACCACGGCAGCGGCATAGCCCACGATCTGTGTCACATTCCGGTCAGAGTAGATCTTCATGCCGTTGAGCGTCACATTATCCGGCGGGAACAGGTCGGCATCGGTGATGATCAGCTCACATTCGCCGCCCAGATTCTTCGCCCCCTGCCAGCCCGCAACCGCCGCGCCGTGGCGCAGCAGACGCTTGGCACAGATGTGGAATGGTCTGGGATAGGCGATCAGCATGCCCATCGGATAGCCCGCGGCCAGCATGGCCGTCCATGCCCAGAAAAAGCCGCCGTTGCCGCGCAGCGCGGTCAGCACAGCCAGCAGCAGCGTCCCGATGGCGATCACGGGCGCGTAAACGCGCATGATGCGCCGTGTGGCATCGGGCAGCTCAAGCTGAAGCATAAACGCCTCTTTATCGCCCGCCGTGCGGAAAATGCAGTCCTTTCCGTGCCACGCCTTTTCCTCACGCACGGCGGCAACCGGAGATGACATGGCGCAGACGGCCTTCATGCTCCTGCGTTTGGCAGAAACGTGCATCAGCTCGGCCCACAGCGCCAGCAGCAGCGCCAGCGAAACGACCGGACAAAACGGGATGCGTCCCTCACCGATTGCAAACAGGGTATCGACCGTGCAGCAAACCGTCAGCAGCGCCAGCAGACTCAGATGGTCAAAGCGCAGCTGTATCGCGCGCCGAAGCCCCAGCGTAAACACCTCATGGCTCAAAACCGCCTGCACCAGCATAAGCGCCAGCAGCAAAACGGTGACAAGCCGCGTCTTCCCTGAAAAATCGACGCCGACAACGGTGTAATTGCACAGCGCCAGCAGCACCGCCGACGCCAGCGTCAGCACCAGCGACAGCAGCGTCCGCAGCCGCAGTGAGCCCTTGCCGCAGTATGCCTGATACGCCGCCTCGGGCGAGGCAAAGACGCGTTCCGGCTGCTCAATCCGGCGCTTTTTCTCGCGCCTGGGCGGACGCGCCGACTTTTTTTCCTCACGCTCTCGGCGGCGGCGCTGCCGCTGTGCGGCGGCCTTTTCCTCCGGCTCCTCGGGCTCGGGCGTCGGCTCGCCCTTATACGTCCAGATCTTCGGCGGCTCAGGAACAGGCTGCTCCTGCTGGACGGGTGTAAAGCGGATGGTGTCGCCCGCATCGGGCGCGCCCGACGGCACGGCGGCTTCTGCCGCGGACGCGGCATCGGCCGCCTCCTGCACGTCTTCGCCCTCGGGCGAGGGCTGCTGCTGCACATCGGGTGCATCAGCCGCAATTTCACCCGCCGCCTGCGCAGCAGCCGCATTCTTCTGCTCTGCCGCAGGCGCGGGCGGCGCGCCAAGTCCGGTGTCCTTTTCGCTCCAGTCGCTCCAGCCGCCAAACTCACGCATGATCTCTTCCAGCGTATACGCCTGCGTATCCTGTGCAGAGGCGGGCTCGTTATGCACTTGTTCCGTTTCCCGCCTTGGCGGTCTTTCTTTCATCATGCTTCTCCGCTCTCTGCCGCGTGGCGGCAGACGTGCTTATCCTCTTTGTCGAACGGCCTCGTACAGCAAAATTGCCGCCGCAGCCGACGCGTTCAGCGACGAGATTTTTCCCCGCATGGGAATCGAGAGCATCACGTCGCAGCTCTCTGCGACCAGACGGCTCATACCCTCGCCCTCGTTTCCGATGACGATCGCCGCTGCGCCCTTGAGATCGGCCTGATACAGCGTCTGCGCGCCGTCAGCCGCCGTCCCGTATACCCACACGCCGCGCGCTTTCAGCTCGCGTATGGCGGCCGTAATATTGCCCACCCGCACGACCGGCATATACTCAACTGCACCGGCCGATGCCTTGCCGACAACCGCCGTCAGTCCCACGCTGCGCCGCTTGGGGATGATCACGCCGTGCGCGCCCGCGCACTCGGCTGTACGCAAAATCGCGCCCAGATTGTGCGGATCGGTCAGCTCATCACAGATGACGATCAGCGGCGGCCGGCCGCTTTCCTCGGCGCGGGCAAAAATATCGTCCATGGAGGCGTAGCTGTGCGCCGCCGTCATGGCGATCACGCCCTGATGCGCGCCCGTGGCGCTCATCTGGTCAAGCTTGCGGCGATCGGTCTCAACCACCACCGCGCCCGCCTGCTTTGCAAGCGCCGCCAGCCGCGCCAGCGCGCGGTCGGTGTCGCCCGCCGCAATGTAGACCTTGTCCACCGGTCGGCCGGCGCTCAGCGCCTCGGTCAGGGCGTTGCGCCCCTCAATCATGTTTTCTGCCGTTTCCGCGTCGATCACGCGGCCGCGCGGCGGCTGCTGCCGCGCAGGGCGGCGGGGCTTATCCTCGCGTTTTTCATCATATCGTCTCTGATTTTCTTTCATCATGTTTTTCCTGTTCATCGCGCGGCCAGCTGTCCGCGCGTTCTTTCGTTTTTCTTGCTGCCGCAGCGCTCCGCTTCCGCGAAAAAGCGCTCCGCGCCCATTCTGATGGTTATTATACCAGAGAGTCCTGTGGGAAACAACATCTGTGAAACGGAAATTCACAGAAAATTTACCGCTTGTTCACGCGCCGCTTCTTGTAAAAACTATTTCCGTGTGCTAAGATGTTCACACTGTGAAAACGTATATTTTTCCATACCTTTTCAGGAAAGAGGTGCATGGATTTGAGTCAGGATCCAAAAAAGAAAAACCAGAACAACAACGGGCGGCCGCCCGAGGACGACGGCCGTCAGGGCAAGCGCATTCTCGTGCTCGTCATCGCGGCGCTGGTCGTGGTGCTGCTGATCAACTCCCTTTACTCGTCGATCTCAAACGCCTATCTCACCGAGATCCGGTACGATGAATTCCTCGACATGGTCGACAAGGATCAGGTACAGCTGGTGCAGTTCCAGTCTGACCGCCTTGTTATCACCACGCGCGAGGAGGCCAAGAATTCCGCCTCCAAGCAGCGGCTGTACTACACCGGCCTGCTGCCAAATCAGGATCCGACCACGCTGGTCGAGGAGCTTCGCGCCAACGGCGCACAGTTCCAGGTGGAGATCATTGAGGAGATCAGCCCCATTGTCTCGTTCATCGTCTCGTGGGTCATTCCGGTTGCCATCATGTATCTGCTGTTCAGTCTGCTGATGCGCAGCATGACCAAGCGAATGGGCGGCGGCGGGATCGGCGGTCTGGGCATTGGCGAAAACAAGGCCAAGGTCTATATGGAAAAGCAGACCGGCGTCACCTTTGCCGACGTTGCCGGCCAGGATGAGGCCAAGGAATCGCTGGTCGAGATCATCGACTTTTTGCACAACCCGCAGAAATACGCCGCCATCGGCGCAAAGCTGCCGAAGGGCGCGCTGCTGGTCGGCTCGCCCGGCACGGGCAAAACACTGCTGGCCAAGGCTGTTGCAGGCGAGGCCAACGTGCCGTTCTTCTCGATTTCCGGCTCAGACTTTGTTGAGATGTTCGTCGGCGTGGGCGCAAGCCGCGTGCGCAGCCTGTTCCAGGAGGCCAACAAGGTCGCGCCTGCCATCATCTTTATTGATGAGATCGACGCCATCGGCCGCACGCGCGACAGCAAGTTCGGCGGCAACGATGAGCGCGAGCAGACGCTCAACCAGCTGCTTGCCGAAATTGACGGCTTTGACTCGAGCAAGGGTGTCGTCATTCTGGCCGCCACCAACCGTCCCGAGATTCTGGACAAGGCGCTTTTGCGCGCGGGACGCTTTGACCGCCGTATCATCGTCGACCGCCCGAATTTGCAGGGCCGATACCAGACGCTGCGCGTCCACACCCGCAACATCAAGCTGGCTGAGGACGTTGACCTGCATAAGGTCGCACAGGCAACTGCCGGTGCAGTCGGCGCGGATCTTGCAAATCTGGTAAACGAGGCCGCGCTGCGCGCCGTGCGCCAGGGACGCAAGACCGTCAATCAGCAGGATCTGCTTGCCTCGTTTGAAACGGTCATCGCCGGTACAGAAAAGAAGGGCACCGTCCTGACCGACATGGAAAAACGCATTGTATCCTATCACGAGGTCGGCCACGCACTGGTCGCGGCGCTGCAAAAGCACACGCAGCCCGTTTCCAAGATCACCATTGTCCCGCACACCTCCGGCGCGCTGGGCTACACCATGCAGATGCCCGAGGAGGAAAAGTTCCTGTCGAGCAAGGAAGAACTGATCGTCGAGCTGCAAACGCTTCTGGGCGGCCGCGCCGCCGAGCAGACCGTTTTCGGCATCCAGACCACCGGCGCCTCCAATGACATTGAGCGTGCGACCGAGCTTGCGCGCAAGATGGTCACGCAGTACGGCATGAGTGAAAAGTTCGGTCTGATGGCGCTGTCCACCGTCTCCAATCCCTATCTTGACGGCAGCACCATGATGAACTGTGCCGACTCCACCGCCTCTGCCGCCGACGAGGAGATTCAGGCGCTGCTGGCGCGCTGCTATGCCGACGCAAAGAACATTCTGGCCGAGCACCGCAATTTGCTGGATGAGATCGCGCTGTATCTGCTGCAAAAAGAGACCATCACCGGCGATGAGCTGATGGCCTATATCAACGCCGACAAGGCGCTTCTGACCGAAAAGGCCGGTGCCGACGCCCCCGCGCAGACGGACGGCGCAGACA
>CAZPYW010000069.1:6526-8211 GCA_964590095.1 uncultured Oscillospiraceae bacterium
CGGAATAACAACCAGATAACACGTTTGACCGCTCCATGCACGTATCTGCGTGGAGCGTGTCTTATCTTCTGACACGACTTTTTGACACGAAAGGAACACCGCCATGGAACACGAGCTTACCGCGCTGGTCGAGCAGCTCAGCGCACAGTCTGCCGCCGCAGCCGGACAGACGCAGTCCTTCTGGGAGAAATACTTCGGCGCAGGCGCGCTGAGCAAGCTGCTTGCCGCCGCCATTCTGCTTGTTTTATGCGTCGTCTTCATCCGGATTTTGATGCGGCTGACTGACCGGCTGCTGCTGCGCTCCAGGCTTGAGCAGACCGCGCACGGCTTTGTCCGGACGATGGTGCGGCTGGTGCTGATTTTCATCGCCATCATGCTGATTGCCGGAACGCTGGGCATCGACACCTCCTCGCTGCTGGCCATTTTCAGCATTGTCGGTCTTGCCGTTTCACTCTCGGTGCAAAATGCGCTGTCCAACACGATCAGCGCCGTGATGCTCCTGACCGCAAAGCCGTATAAGGCGGGCGACTATATCGAGGCCGCCGGACAGCAGGGCACCGTGCGTGAGATTGGGATTCTTTACACCCGTCTTGTCACGCTGGACGGCAAGGACATCCGCATCCCCAACGCGCAGATTCTGGCCGGAAACATCATCAACTACAGCTCTGAGGAAAACCGGCGCGTCGTTTTGACCGTCCGCGCGGACTTCGACGCCGACACCGAGACCGTCAAGGCGGCGCTCCTGCGCGCGGCGCAGGACGAACGCATTCTCCCTGATGAGCCGGTTTTTGCCCGTCTGAGCAAATACGGCGAGAGCTGGGCCGAGTATACGCTCCGCTTTCTGGTGCGCAGCGCCGACTACTGGCCGGTCTATTATGACGTGCTTGAGCGCGTGCGCACCGTCTTTGACGAAAGCGGCATCAAAATGGGATATCAGCGGGTGGATGTGCATAGCGCAGTTTAATTTTCCATGCCAATTCTAGAGAATCTGTCGATAATTGTCATCTCATGGTGTATGCTGGTTTTTTAGACAAGGCACAAGGTTTTTAAAACGATTGGTGAAAAGAAATGAGCAAAACTTATCCCGATTTTTTTCGTAGACACAAAAAGCTCATGCTTTTTCTGGCGGTTTTGGTGCTGCTGGCAATCGTATTGGCGTGGTATCACCGGCCGCGTCCACTTCTGACAGGGCGCGATCTGCGTCAGGCGCAAAATGAGCTGACAACGCCGATTTATATCTGGCAATATATCCGCGGCGAGCGAATTGATGTCACCGATCGAATTGACCGCGCGGCACTTGTCGAACGACTGACTGCTACGCACTGTATTCGTTTCTTCTCATCGCACGACGGTGTTTTTGTTGATGACCTGCGCTATGAGATCGATATTTCTCTACCCAACGGTGCCATCCATCTGCCTCTTGGTGCGCCCGAACCGTATTTGAGTACGAACCATGCCTACCGTAGTGCCCGCGGCAACCGCACAATTTGGCGCGTGCTGGATTACGAAGAACTGATTGCCGATTTGGATGCAATGCTGGCGCATGACTGAATGTGTGTTTTCGCATTTGCCGGACTTTGGGATTTTCCAAAGTCCGGCATTTTGCATAATTTTTCCGTCTGTTTTTCTGCCCGATTCGATTTTTTGCGCGCCCGCGCGGTTGACATTCTGTCCGGCAATTGATA
>CAZPYW010000070.1:0-8148 GCA_964590095.1 uncultured Oscillospiraceae bacterium
ACCCGTAGAAGCCGTTATCAGAGAAATTTATCAAGCTCGCGCTCGACCTCGGGCATTTTCTTGATACTGGGCTGTTCGACGCGGTAGCCTGCGCGGATGACCATGTCCAGACTGCGCAGTGCGCTCAGGTCATCCAGCGGGTTCTTTGCGCAGACGATCAGGTCTGCGTCCTTGCCGGCCTCGATCGAGCCGGTCTGTGCGCCGACACCGGCGAGCTGCGCATTCAGGAGTGTTGCCGTGTGCAGCGCGAACGTGGGCGTAACGCCGCAGTACTTGACGAAGTAGCAAAGCTCACGCCACATATCATAGTGCGTGATATACGGACAGCCGGTATCGGTGCCAAGACCGACCGGAATCCCCTCGGCAAGACACGCCTTGGCCAGCGCGATCACGCCCTCAAATACGACCTTGCCGTTTTCCTGCTGCTCATACGTCGTGTGCGCGATGCTGCGGTCAAACAGCGCGTAGGGCAGGGCGGGGGAGATGGTGGACACCTGGAATGCACCGCGCTGATGGAACAGGCGCATGGTTTCCTCGTCCGGCTTTGCGCCGTGCTCAATCGAGTCCACGCCGTTTTCCAGCGCCACACGCACGCCCTCGGGGCTTTCCACGTGCGCAGCGACCTGCATACCCAGCGCATGCGCGCGGTCACAGGCGGCCTTGACCAGCTCGGGCTGCATACGCAGCACGCCGGGCTCGCCCACGACCTCGGCGTCCAGAACGCCGCCGGTGATCATCAGCTTGATAAGATCCGGCTTTTCTGCGGCGATTTTTTCAACATAGGCCGCGGCTTCCTCTGCGGAGGTGGCCTCATATGCCAGCGAACCTGCCATGTGTCCGCCCGGGACGGAAACAGCCATGTTCGAGGCCAGCACACGCGGCGAAAGAATCTTACCGGCTGCCGCCTGGTCACGGATAATGGTGTCAAAGTCGGCCACGCCGCCCACAGTACGGATGGTGGTCACGCCGCCGAGCAGCTCATTTTTTGCAAAGCCTTCGCACATCTTGATGCCGATCTTGCGGGTCAGCGCGTTCGCTGTGATCAGCTTGACCAGCTTTTTGGGGTCGGATGCCTTCTTCTTCGGCTTGCCGGAGGCAGGCAGATGGACATGGAGGTTGATCAGGCCGGGCATGAGATATTTGCCGCTTACGTCGACCACCTGATACCCCGCGTCAACAGCCGAGCCGTCTGCAATGCGCTCGATCTTGCTGCCGTTAATATAGACGATCTTGCCGCTTTGCGGCGTCATGTCGCGCGTGCCGTCCAGCAGGATACCGCCGACCAGTGCATATTTCTGTGTGTTTTGATACATGCTGCTCACTCCTAAATATGAATTAACAGCATTATATCCCCTTTTTCGCGCAATTTCAATCCGTATATGCAAAAACCCGCAAGGTTCCGTAGCCGCTTCCGAAAAGTGAAAGCCGTCTCTATTTTCGGGTGGCCGAAAACAGTGAATCCGACCTGTGGTTACGATCATAGGCCGGATTTTCACATCAATATACAAACTTGCTGGCGGCGAACGATTTGCCAAAACCGGAGGCTCGCGGCAAGTCCACAGGGGATAACCGCTTTAGCGGTGCAAGGGGCGCGGGTTGCCGGTGGTGATCTCAAAATGCAGCGCATTTTGAAGCGCCGACCGAGCCGACAGGCGAGAAGTAGCCACCTTGACGGAACAGAGACAACCTTTTGTTCCGAAAGGGATTATTCCGTTTGCTTATCTCCCAGACAAATTGGAATTGGCCTAACTTATACAAACGGGATGCGGCCTAACACAATTTCGGTTTTTGCGTCCACTACACAACGGATATTCTCAAAGATTACAACTATATCCCTGCTGTCAATAAGTTCTTGCTTCATATCATCTTCGCAATACACATAGCTCAGCCAATCCGTACCAAGTAAAACTGCTTTCTTCATTTCACCTGTCTTGTAGCCTAAGTTTTCAGAATAACTCGTACAGTTTTGAATGATATTGTCATGAACCTCGGCGGGAATAGCATTTGCAAAATCGTCTTCTTTTACTGCCTTTTCTTCTTCGGGTTCTTGCGTAGTTGTATCATTACAGCCAGCCAAAGAGAGAACAAAAACCAATGCTAAAACCAATACTGTCAACTTCTTCATACAATCACCCTCCTTAATCAGTTCAAACTTTACAATCGCTTCTGCCTGTGCCTTGCAAGCGTTCATCTGCCGTACCCATTCCATTTGGTTTTCGGCTTTCAGTTGCTCGGTCACGCCGTTTTGCTTCGCCAGCTCCGGCACGATCAGCTCCATGCGGTTTTGTGCCGCTTCGTTAATTTCGGCACAATGCTGCAATCCTGTTTTACGACGCTTGCCCTATGGTACATACGTTGTTTTTGCGCCGCCCCATTCTACGGCGGTAAAGCCGCTGCGCGCGGGCGCGGTTAACGCCTGCGGCGCGAGCTCGACTGGCGCGTCCAGCGGCATCCACGCCATAAACACGCGAATGAGCGTATCGGGCGTGGGCGTAATGGTCAGGCGGGCGCTGTTTGTGTAGACTTCGCCCTGAAACGCGATCAGATTGTAGCTGCTTTCCTGCATCTGCGGCAGCCAGTAGATGATAAACTCGTTTGCCTCCTCGCGCGTCAGGCCAAGCTGCGCCAGCGCGTCCTCTAAAAACGCGGCGGTGTCGCCGCCTCTGATGCAGAAGCCCTTGGAAAAGTCATACGCCGTGTCTGTCACGCCCTCCCAATAGAGATAGCGGTAGGTCTGCCCGTTTTCATCCGTCAGCGTGCCGTCGGGTGCGGCGTGAACGCGCCAGCCGTCGTTATATGCGGGATAGGTACAGGTGAGTCTGCCGTCATAGTCAAGCGTTACGGTGACGTCCAGCCCGTCCTCCGGCGAGAGATAGAGAACCGGCTTTGCGTCGCAGACTTCGTCTGCGTTTTCAGCCTCGTCTGCATCTGGGTAGAGATAGATGACCGGCTTTGCCGCATATGTTTCATCGGCATAGCAGTCAGTTGTGCTGCGCAGCGCGCCGCGGCGCAGGATAAGCAGCACTGCGGCAAGCGCCGCCAGTGCAGCGAGCAAGACTGGAATCAGCCAAAGCTTTTTTCGCATGATGTGTCCTCCGATTTTAATTTCGTTCTGCTTTAGAAGACGCATTTTTCCGGAAAAGCTTACACCCTCGCCAAAAATCGGGCAAGCTTCCCATAAAAGCAAATACCTGTTTGTGTAGACCGCACAAAATCTAAATCTGTTTCATCCGGCGGGCATCTACGTCGGACAAAACACTGTTGACACGCGCAACCGCCCCGACCTTTCGGCCGGGGCGGTGAATGCTTTATCGAAAAATATTTCCCTCGGCGTCCAGCACCTCAAGGCGGCGGACAACGGAAAAATCGGGCGCAAGCTGCGGCAGGTGCGTTTCGATCGCCGTAACCAGCAGCTGCGGATTGAGCCCCGGGTTCTGTGCCTGTACCGTCACGTCCAGCGCCAGCTCCTGCGCAGAAAGGCGGCGCAGCTGCATCGAAAGGAGCATTGGCCGGATGTCCACATCGGCCTCGCCGCGCTTGGTGCGCTTGTGGATCACAATGCTCGGGCGGGAGAACAGCGCCGCAAGCGTTTGCTGCGCATCCGCAGGAACGCCCTTGTCATATTCCAGAACGATCTGCGCCTGAAGCTGGGCAAGGTGCTTGATCTTGCGCTCACTGCTGTAGGCTTGCAGGACGCGCACGCCCTCGGGCAGGGTGCGGTTCAGCTTTTCCGGCAGCGTGGCCAGATCGACCGTGCCGTCCTCGACGTCAAAGTCAAGAATCTCGCACCGGCTGGACGCGCCAACCGAAAGCGGCAGGGCGATGGAGACATACGCGCGGGGACTGAAGCCCTGTGAGTGCCAGATCATGATGTCGGCGCGCTTAAACGCGCGCTGGAAAATGCGCATCAGGTCGAGATGCGACAGGTAGACCGCGTCGCCGGTCTTTTCAAAAAGCAGTCTATTCATCGCACACACCTCGCTCACTCATGCGGTTTGCGCCGCAGCCGGCGCACTTTGTGCGGCAGTCGGGCGTGATTTGTGAGGCATAGGCCTTCTCGCGCTCACGGCGCAAAAACACCTCGCTCACGTCGACGGAGATGGTCTGCCACGGCAGAAGCTCATCCTCGCCAAAGCCGCGCGTGGTATAAAACGCGGGGTCTACGCCGCAGTGCTCCAGCGCCTGCGTCCAAAGGTCATAGCGGAAGTATTCATCCCAGCCGTCCAGCTTCGCGCCCAGCCGGACAGCCTCGCGCAGTACGGGCGCAAGGCGCCGGTCGCCGCGCGCAAGCACGGCCTCAAGCTGGCTCAGCTGCGGCTCGTGATAGCGGTAGTCCACATATTTTGAGTGAAGCGCGCCCTGCAGCAGCCGCACGCGGCGCATGTACTCCTCGGGCGTGATCTGCTTTTCCCACTGGAACGGCGTAAACGGCTTCGGCACGAAATAGGCCGTTGCCAGATTGATCGCCAGTCCGCGCTTGCGGTTGGTGGCGTTTTCGCGCCAGACGTGGATGATCTTTTCCACCAGCGCCGCAATGCCCAGCACGTCCTCATCCGTTTCGGTCGGAAGCCCCAGCATGAAGTAGAGCTTGACGCTGTTCCAGCCGCCGGAAAATGCCGTGGCGCACGTGTCCAGAATCTCCTGCTCGGTCACGTTTTTGTTGATGGCGTCGCGCAGACGCTGTGTTCCGGCCTCGGGGGCGAAGGTCAGACCGCTTTTGCGAACCTTCTGCACCTTCATCATCAGCTCGCGCGAGAAGTTGTCCGCGCGCAGACTGGGCAGCGACAGATTGATCTTGCGCGGCTGACAATAGTCCAGCAGCCCGTCGGCCAGCTCGCCCAGATGCTTATAGTCCGAGGTCGAAAGGCTTGCCATGGTGATCTCGCTGTTGCCGGAGTCCTCAAGCGAGCGGACAGCCTGTCCGTACAGCACCTGCGCGCTTTTGGCGCGCACTGGCCGATAGCAAAAGCCCGCCTGGCAGAAGCGGCAGCCGCGGATACAGCCGCGGAAAACCTCAAGATTCGAGCGGTCGTGGACGATCTCGGTCGAGGGGACAATGGTCTTTTCCGGCCAGTAGGCGGTATCCAGATTCTGAATGATGCGCTTTGTCACCCGTTCCGGCGCGCCGTGCAGCGGCGTGATGGCGCGGAGCGTCCCGTCCGCGTTGTAGCTGTGCTCGTACAGCGACGGCACGTAAACGCCGTCGATCTGCGCCACGGCGCACAAAAAGCGCTGCTTGTCCCAGCCCTCGCGCTTGGCCGTGCGATAGAGCGTGAGAATTTCGGGCGTCATCTCCTCGCCCTCGCCCAGCGAGAAAAAGTCGATGAAATCGGCCAGCGGCTCGGGATTGACGGCGCAGACGCCGCCCGCGAAAACCATATGCTCCAGACCTGTGCGCTCGCTGGCCAGTACCGGCACGCCGGACAGCTCCAGCATATTCAAAATGTTGCTGTAGCTCATCTCATAGCCGATGGAAAACGCGATCATGTCAAACGCGGACACGGGATCCTTGCTTTCCAGCGCGAAGAGCGGGAGATGATGGGTGCGCAGCTCCTGCTCCATGTCGCCCCAGGGGGCGAAAACGCGCTCGCACCACACGCCGTCCATCTCGTTCATCACGCCATAGAGAATGCGCATGCCGATGTTGGACATGCCCAGCTCATAGGTGTCGGGGAAGCAGAACGCAACGCGCAGGTCAACGTCGGCCTTATTTTTGATGATCTGGTTGTATTCCCCGCCGATGTAGCGGGCGGGCTTTTGTACGCGCTGTAGCACGCGATGCAGCTGATCAGTCATGGCAATTTGTCCTTTGTTGGGGATTTGGCTCTATTTTAACCGTTATGCGGCAAAAAAGCAACCCCGCGCCTTTGCGGCAGGGCGCGCACGGCAAGCAGCAGAGCGGCAAAAAGGGGAAACAGCCCGCCCCCTTGCACAAGCGAGACCTGCGCGGCCAGCACCAGCAGGAGCGCAAGACAGCCTGTACTGACCCACTGCGCCGCCTGTGCGCCGTGCGTGGGAAACAGCCGACACAAGGCCAGCCGCAGCAGCGTCCCGCCGTCCAGCTGCGCCAGCGGGAGGAGGTTGTACAGCCCCAGCAGCAGACTGACCGCCGCAAACGCGGGCAGCCGCCGCCCCAGCGTCAGCGCGCACAGAAGATTGTACACCGGCCCTGCCGCCGCGCAGAAAAACAGCGCCCGATCGCCCAGCGGCGTGGCCGCCATCTGCACATCGCCAAAGCCAAAGCGCATGTGCGTGATGCGCCCGCCACAGAGCAAAACCGCCGCCGCGTGCGCCGCCTCATGTCCCGCGGCCGCCGCCAGATACGGCCAGAATACGCCAAAGCTGTCAAGCTGCGCCAGCAGCGCCAGAAAAAACAGAAAGCCGGAGGTCAGCTCAAGCCGCATCGCCGGTCAATACCTGATACGAGCGGGAAAAGGCCTCGACTGCGCCGCTCCCGCTGCTAAGACCGTCGCAAAGCGCGGAAAACGCCTGCCACGCGGCGCTCTCGCGCCCCTGTTCCAGCGCGCGGTCAACGCACGCGCCGACAGACGGGATGCAGACGCGGCACGTGTGCAGCAGCAACAGCACCGCACAGACCAGAAAAAGTGCCGAAATGCGCCGTTTCCGGCGCTCAGCCCGCGCGGCGGGCGGGTTTTTCTCCTGCGGAAGTGGGGTGGTGGGGGTCATAGCATCACGCTCCTTTGTAGCAGACTATGCGCAAAAAAGCGGGACATGCAAAAAAACACGGAAAAAATATTTTTTGTGCTTGACTTTTCTGGTTTGTGTGCTATAATAACAAAGCCTTGAGAGAGGTATGCTACTGTAGCTCAGTCGGTAGAGCGCGTCATTGGTAATGACGAGGTCGGCAGTTCGAATCTGCCCAGCAGCTCCAAAAAAAGTCTCTTTTGTCTGTCGACAAAAGAGACTTTTTTGCGTGATGCGTTCCTTGCGGAACACGATGCGCACGTTGTGCGTGATGCAGGCTTCGCCTGTGATGCGCGCCTTCGGCGCGTGTGGGGAACGCATTGCATCACCTATCACGGCGCAGCTGCATCACTTATCACTTACTTGCGGTGCAAGGATATCATGCACCACACGCCATTTCGCGCAAAAAGTTATAACTTTATCGAAAAAATATATGCTTTCCCTGCGAAAAAGGATTTACATTTGAAAAACATGCTGGTAAAATGAATTTGTATAAGTTGATAGCGGGCAAGGCGCATCAGCGGGGTATACCCCGCTTCCCATGCATTCTGCATGGGAAATGGCCGCTGTCCGCGCGTTTCGGGAGGGACGGTATATGAAAAAACGACTGTTATCCATATTCTTAATTGTGTGCCTGTGTGCGGCATTTTTGCCGACGTTTGCGGCGGCTGAGGGCGAATGGTCAGAGAATCTCTGGATTTGCGGCACGCAGGTCACATCCGCAAACGCAGACGATGTGCTGGGCAATGGCACGGTGTCCTATAATCGGGACGAGCATACGCTGACGCTGAATAATGCGGAGATTTCAGCCACCGGACAAAACGCAATTAAACTTGGTGCTTTTTCACATCGTTTAACAATCAAACTGATCGGTGAAAACACCATTTGCGTAAATAATGCATGCGCTGTGTATAGCGGGGAATCAGATTTTTATGGGCTGACGCTTTCAGGATCCGGCAGCCTGGAAATCAACTGCAAAGGGGAAAGTTACGGCGGTGTATACGGCATCCGACTAAGCTGCTATAGTTTGCCGAAAGGTGGGGAAGCTGTACTGATTATTGACGGCGTAACTCTGAAGATCAGCACCTGTGATATTGAAGCTCAGACATCGGTGTGGGGTGAAAACTATGGCATCAAACTTAGTAGGACTTCTACTGATGGATATGACATCTGCATCAAAAACGGCGCACAGGTCACTGTGACCACCGGTGCTGCAAAGGGTAAGGGTTTGTTCGGTAACGGCAGTTATGGTATCTGGGCTAAAAGCATCCGCGTGGACGGAGCAAATACAAAGCTGACCGCCACCGCAGGCGAGGCCGAGGGAGACGTGTCGCAAAGCCACGGCATCTATATCTATCATGCTGGTAATAAAAAAAGTGGAATGATGGCGGTTACAGACGGCGCATCCGTCACCGCAACCGGCGGCAAAGCCGCCAAGAGCTA
>CAZPYW010000071.1:0-8132 GCA_964590095.1 uncultured Oscillospiraceae bacterium
TCCAGGTCATGGGCAACGACGTTGCCGTCGGCATGGCCGCATCACAGGGTAATTTTGAGCTGAACGTCTTCATGCCGGTGTGCATCTATAACTTCCTGCAATCGGCGCGCCTGCTGGCCGAGGCCATTACCTCGTTTCACAACAACTGCGCCGTCGGCATTCGCGCCAACCGCGAAAAGATGCACCACAATCTGCACAACTCTCTGATGCTGGTCACGGCGCTCAATCCCTACATCGGGTATGAAAACGCGGCGAAGACCGCAAAGAAGGCGTTCAAGGAGAACATCTCGCTGAAGCAGGCGTGTGTGGAGCTGGGCTTTTTGACGGCTGAAAAATTTGACGAAGTATTCCATCCGGAACAGATGATCTGACGATTGTGAGGAACGACACAATGACATTCTCTTACTTTCCCGGCTGCACGCTGAAAACACGCGGCAAGCAGCTGGACATCTATGGCCGCCGCGCCATGCGCGCGCTTGGCATCGAGCTGGAGGAGCTGCCCGAGTGGCAGTGCTGCGGCGCGGTGTATCCCATGGCGCAGGATGAGATCGCAACGCGCCTGTCATCGGTGCGGGCGCTGGTTGCCGCGCGTGATGCAGGGCGCGAGCTGGTCACGCTCTGCTCGGCGTGCCACCATGTGATCAAGCGCGTCAACGGCGACATGAAGAACAACGAAACCATCGCCTCGCGCGTCCAGAACTATTTGCAGCTGGACACGCCCTATACCGGCGAGACGAGCGTGCTGCACTATCTCGAGGTGCTGCGCGACTGCGTGGGCTTTGAGGAGCTTGCCAAAAAGGTCACGCATCCGCTGACCGGACGCAAGATCGGCGCATATTACGGCTGTCTGCTGCTGCGGCCCAGCCGCGAGCTTGGCTTTGACGACCCCGAAAACCCCACAATCATTGAGGATTTTATCCGCGCCATCGGCGCAGAGCCGGTCTACTATGCGCTGCGCAATGAGTGCTGCGGCGGCTATACCACCGTCGAGGGGCGCGACTTTGCCCGCAAGCAGGTCAAAAAGATCATGGATAACGCCCGTGCCTGCGGCGCGGAGGAGCTGATCACGGCCTGCCCGCTCTGCATGTACAATTTGCAGGAAAACGCAGACGGCGGTCTGCCGGTCAGCTATTTTACCACGCTTCTGGCTGAGGCGCTTGGCGTGAAGGAGGAGTTGGAATGAGCAAACAGACTCTGATGGACGAAATTGCCTACATCTCCGGCGTCAACCCCCGCAAGTGCATGAAGTGCGGCAAGTGCTCGGGCGCATGTCCCGCCTATGACGAGATGGAGTACCATCCGCACCAGTTTGTCGATATGGTCGAAAACGGCCGCATTGAGGAGCTGATGGCATCGAAGGGCATCTACCGCTGCCTGAGCTGCTTTGCCTGCGTTGAGCGCTGCCCGCGCAGCGTCGAGCCGGCCAGACTGATCGAGGCGGTCAGACTGGCGGTCGTCCGCCAGCAGGGCGGCGACCATCTGCGCCCTGAGCAGATCATGGAGAAGCTGGATGAGGATCTGCCGCAGCAGGCCATCACCAGCGCATTCCGCAAATATAAAAAGTAAGGAGGCAGGACAATGCAGAGAATCGGCGTATTCGTATGTCACTGCGGCACCAACATCGCCGCAACGGTGGATGTGGAAGCGGTCGCAAAGGCTCTTGGACAGGAGCCCGGCGTTGTCATCGCCACCGATTATCCCTATATGTGCTCGCAGAGCGGGCAGGATATGATCAAAAACGCCATTCACGAGCACAGGCTGACCGGTGTGGTCATCTGCTCGTGCTCGCCCAGAATGCACGAGGCAACGTTCCGCAAAACGTGTGCCGCGGCGGGTCTGAACGGCTACATGGTCGAGATCGCCAACATCCGTGAGCAGTGCTCATGGATCCACAAGGACAAGCAGGAGGCCACCGAAAAGGCCATCATCCTTGGGCGTGCGGCCATTGCAAAGGTACATCTGAACGCCCCGCTGACGGCGGGCAGCAGCCCCGTCACTAAGCGCGCTCTGGTCATCGGTGGCGGTATTGCCGGCATCCAGACGGCGCTGGACATTGCCGACGCGGGCTTTGAGGTCGATATCGTCGAGAAGAAGCCGACCATCGGCGGTAAAATGACGCAGATCGACAAGACGTTCCCCACGCTGGACTGTGCTGCGTGTATCCTCACGCCGAAGATGGTCGAGGCCGCGCAGCATGAAAAGATCAAAATTTTCGCCTATTCCGAGGTTGACGCGGTCGGCGGCTTTGTCGGCAACTTCCACGTGACCATCCGCAAAAAGGCGCGCTATGTCAAAGAGGACGTCTGCACCGGCTGCGGCCTTTGCACCGAGAAGTGCCCGCAGAAGAAGGTTCCGAACGACTTCAATCTGGGTCTGGATACGCGCCGCGCCATCTATATTCCGTTTGCACAGGCTGTACCCAAGGTGGCGACCATCGACCCCGACTACTGCAACATGCTGAAAAACGGCAAGTGCGGTGTCTGCGCAAAGGTCTGCACGGCGGGCGCCATCGACTATCAGCAGAAGGACGAGCTGATCGAGCGCGAATACGGCGCGATTGTGGTTGCCACCGGCTTTAACCCGATCAAGCTGGACAAGTTTGACGAGTTTGCCTATTCCAAGAGCCCCGACGTGGTCTCGTCGCTGGAATTTGAGCGTCTGATGAATGCGGCCGGCCCCACGGGCGGCACGCTGCTGCGTCCGTCTGACGGAACGCACCCGAAGACCATCGTCTTTGTCCAGTGCGTTGGCTCGCGCTGTGACGGCGGGGAGAAGGGCAAGCCCTACTGCTCGAAGATCTGCTGCATGTACACGGCCAAGCATGCCATGCTCTGCCGTGAAAAGTATCCGGACACCGATGTGTATGTCTTCTATATCGACGTGCGCACGCCGGGTAAAAACTTTGATGAATTCTATCGCCGCGCGGTCGAGGAATACGGCGTACACTATGTCAAGGGCATGGTGGGCAAGGTCGTTCCCGAGGGCGGCAAGCTCAAGGTACAGGCCTCTGATCTGATCGGAAACCGCCAGCTGCACATCGACGCGGATATGGTTGTTCTGGCGGCTGCAATCGAGCCGGATGAATCGGCGCGCGGCCTTGCCACGATGCTGACGGCGTCGATGGATACCAATGATTTCTTCACCGAGGCGCACCCCAAGCTGCGTCCGGTCGAAAGCCCCACGGCGGGCGTGTTCCTCTCGGGTGCCTGTCAGGGGCCGAAGGACATCCCCGAGACCGTTGCGCAGGCGGGCGCTGCCGCGTCCAAGGTCATTGGCCTGCTGTGCAAGGACTCGCTGGTCTGCAACCCCTGTGTTGCACAGCCGGATGAGATGATGTGCAACGGCTGCTCCAGCTGTGAAAAGGTCTGTCCCTATGGCGCGATTACCTATGTGGACAAGGAGTTCCGCGGGCCGAACCGTACAACGCTCATTCGCCGCGTGGCACAGGTCAATCCTGCCGTGTGCCAGGGCTGCGGCGCGTGTACCGTGGCGTGCATGTCCGGCGCGATGGATCTCAAGGGCTTCTCAAACAGACAAATCCTTGCGGAGGTGGATGCAATATGCAGGTAAACGAAAGCTGGAAACCGACCATCGTTGCGTTCTGCTGCAACTGGTGCTCATACGCGGGCGCGGATCTGTCGGGCACCAACCGGCTGAGCTATCCGGCGAATGTCAAGATCATCCGCATTCCGTGCTCATGCCGTCTGAACCCGATGTTTATCCTGCGCGCGTTCCAGCGCGGCGCGGACGGCGTGATTCTGTGCGGCTGCCACCCGGGCGACTGCCACTACACCACCGGCAACTACTACGCCAGACGCAGAATGACGCTTCTGTTTTCCATGCTCGATTTCCTTGGCATTGAAAAAGAGCGCACCCGCGTTGAGTGGGTCTCTGCCGCCGAGGGCGCAAAATTTGCCGCCACGATGAATGATTTCGTCGCAACCATTACAAAGCTTGGCGAGAACCGCAGATTGGAGGATCTCAGATGCAAAGAGTAAAGGAAAAAGCCCTTGCGCTGCTCCAGAGCGGGACGGTCGATCGCGTGATCGGCTGGCGTGCGGGTGAGTTTTTCTACGATCTGACGCCGTCCGTCTTCACCACCGCCGAGGACGTGGAAAAGAACTTCGTGTGGAGCGTCTTTTCCGCCGCCAACGTATCCAAATACCTGATCGCAGAGTCGAAAAAGGGCGGCAAGGTTGCCGTATTCCTCAAGCCCTGCGACAGCTACTCGTTTGTACAGCTGCAGAAGGAGCACCGCATTGCGCGTGAAAACGTCTACGCCGTCGGCGTACAGTGTGACGGCATGTGCGACGTGGAAAAGCTGAAGGCTGCGGGCTGCAAGGGCGTGACCGCCGTCACGGAAAGCGAAGACATGCTGCATGTCCAGACGCTCTACGGCGAAAAAACGGTCAATAAGGCCGACGCACTGCTTGCGCGCTGCACAGTCTGCAAGTCGAAAAAGATCGTCGGCTGTGATGAGCTGCTTGGCGAGCAGGGCGAGGACTGCGGCGATGCGCGCTTTGACGTGGTCGCAGAGCTTGAGGCCATGACGCCGGAAGAGCGCTTTGCATTCTGGCGCGGTGAGCTTTCGCGCTGCATCCGCTGCAACGCCTGCCGCAATGTCTGTCCGGCTTGCTCGTGCGAAAAGTGCGTGTTTGACAATCATGAGCTGGGCACCGACAATAAGGCGGCGGCCGACAGCTTTGAGGAAAACTTCTTCCACATTATCCGCGCGTTCCACGTAGCCTCCCGCTGCACCGACTGCGGCGAGTGCTCGCGTGTCTGCCCGCAGCATATTCCGCTGCATCTGCTCAACCGCAAATTCATCAAGGACATGAACGAGCTCTACGGCGTGTATCAGGCGGGCAGTGATCTGGATTCCCGCCCGCCGCTGATGGACTTCCGCAAGGACGACTGTGAGCCGTCTGTCGTATACGAGAGGGGAGGAAGCAGCCGATGAAAACGCTCCCGATCACCCGCCTGGGTGAGCTGTTCGCCGCCGTTGCGGCGCAGCAGACGCTTTATATCCCCGCGGACGATGCATCCGGTCAGGCGCGCTTTTCCGTCTGGCATGAGGGGATGACCCTTTCCGCTGCGCACAACACCGTCCGAAGCGCCAAGGATCTCTTCTTCCCACAGGTGGAAAACCTGATGGGCTTTCAGGTCACGGGCAAGCAGATCGATCTGATCGAAACGCGCGACGTGCTCTCGCCGTTTGTGCTTTTTGGCGTGCGCGCATGTGACTGCCGCAGCTTTGAGATTCTGGACAGAGTGTTCCTGGCCGAGCCGGTCGACACGTACTATCAGGCACGGCGCGAGCATGCGACCGTTGTGACGCTTGCGTGCAGCGAGCCCGAGGAAACGTGCTTCTGCGGTGCGTTCGGAATCGACGCGGCTGACCCCATGGGCGATGTGACCTGCTGGATGGACGGCGAAAGCCTCTACTGGCGCGCCAACACCGAAAAGGGTGAGGCGCTGACCGCTGCGCTGCCGCTTCTGACAGACGGCGGCGATGCGGCCGTTTCCGCGCAGCAGGAAAAAACGCGTGAGATTCTGAAAAGACTCCCGCTGGCGGGACTGGATCTTTCTTCTGTGGGCGCAGGGAAGACGAAAGCGCTTTTCTCCAGCCCCAAGTGGAAGCAGCTGAGTGAAAGCTGCCTTGGCTGCGGCACCTGCACCTTTGTCTGCCCGACCTGTCAGTGCTATGACATTCAGGAATTTGACAACGGCAAGACCGTTCGCCGCTTCCGCTGCTGGGACAGCTGCATGTATTCGGACTTTACCAAGATGTCCGCCGGTCAGCCCCGTCCGACACAGCTTGAGCGCTTCCGCCAGCGGTTTATGCACAAGCTGGTCTATTTCCCGGACAATAACGACGGCATTTTTGGCTGTGTCGGCTGCGGCCGCTGCCTTGCCAAGTGCCCCATCCATATGAACATCGTCAAAGTCATCAAAGAGCTGGGGGAGGAGGAAGCATGAGAAACGATCCCTTGATCCCGATGATCGGCGTTGTCACTGCCATCCGTGTGGACACGCCTGACGTCAAGACATTCCGCGTGGTCGGCCTTGACGGCAAAAAGCCCTTCATCCATATCCCCGGGCAGTGCGCCATGCTGTCCATCCCGGGCGTTGGCGAGGCGCTGTTCTCCATCACCTCCAGCCCGACGGAGGAGGCGTTTGTGGAGTTTTCCATCAAGCGCTGCGGCTGCGTGACGCAGTGGCTGCACCAGATGGAGCCCGGCCAGCAGATCACCATCCGCGGCCCGTACGGAAACGGCTTCCCCGTTGATACCGACTTTGCCGGAAAAGACCTGCTGTTCATTGCCGGCGGCATCGGCCTTGCGCCGCTGCACTCGGTCATCAATTACTGCCGCCACTATCGCGACCGCTATGGCAAGATCGATATCGTCTATGGCTCGCGCTCAAAAGAGGATCTGGTCGATTTCCAGGAGATTCTGGACGTCTGGTGCCAGGAGGACGGCATCAATGTCCATCTGACCATCGACCGCGATCAGCCGGACTGGGACGGGCACGTCGGCTTTGTCCCCAACTACGTCAAAGAGCTGGCGCTGGACACGAACAAGATCGTTGTCATGTGCGGCCCACCCATCATGATTAAATTCACCCTTGCGGGGCTGATGGAGCTTGGCTTTGACCGCACACACATCTACACGACGATGGAGCTGAAAATGAAGTGCGCGCTTGGCAAGTGCGGCCGCTGCAACATCGGGGATAAATACGTCTGCAAGGACGGGCCGGTATTCCGCTTTGACCAGCTGGATGAGCTGCCGGACGAGTATTAAGGAGAGAACACGATGGAAAAAATGGTAAACGTTTTCCTGTTCGGCAAGAAGTATGAGGTGCCGGAAAGCCTGACCATCATGGAGGCCATGGAGTACGCCGGATATCAGCTGGTGCGCGGCTGCGGCTGCCGCAACGGCTTCTGCGGCGCGTGCGCCACGATCTACCGCATTGCGGGCGACCGTGAGCTGAAGGCCTGTCTTGCCTGCTCGACCAAGGTCGAGAATAACATGTATGTGGCAACGCTGCCCTTCTTCCCGCTGGTCAAAGAGGTCTATGACATGGAAACTGTCAAGCCGACCGAGCGGGTCATGATGCAGCTGTATCCCGAGATCTATTCCTGCGTGGGCTGCAACGCCTGCACCAAGGCGTGTACACAGGGACTGAACGTCATGCAGTACATCGCCTACGCCCAGCGCGGCGAGTATGAAAAGTGCGCGGAGGAATCCTTTGACTGCGTCATGTGCGGCGTCTGCTCGTCGCGCTGTCCGGCCGGAATCTCGCATCCGCAGGTTGCCATGCTGGCGCGCCGTCTGAACGGCAAGTATCTTGCGCCGCACTGCGAGCATCTGGATGTGCGCGTGGATGAGATCAGAGACGGCAAGTTTGAGGCGCTGATCGAAAGTCTGATGCAAAAGCCGCTGGATGAGATCAAAGAGCTTTACAACCACCGCGAGATCGAAAAGTAAGGAGGGAACGCAGCATGTATACCGATCCGAAAATTCAGGAATCGATCCGACAGGTAGAGGCACACCGCGAGGAGAACATCAAGCTTGACCCCCGCCGCATGACGGCAGAGGAAAAGGACGTTCTGCTGCGCACGTTCCATCCCGATTACCGTGATAATCAGTTTGCAACGCTGCAAATGGGCCCTAACAAGGGCGGCAAGGTTCCGACCGAGCTTGCGGCGCTGCTGCAGGGGCGCTCGCGCGTGCTGGATGAGACGCTTGATCTGTCGCATCCCGATTACGATGCCGACGTGCTGATCATCGGCGGCGGCGGTGCGGGCTGCTCGGCGGCCATCGAGGCTGACAACGCGGGCGCAAAGGTCGTGCTTGTGACCAAGCTCCGTATGGGCGATGCCAACACCATGATGGCTGAGGGCGGCATTCAGGCGGCAGACAAGCCGAACGATTCGCCGGCACAGCATTTCCTGGATGCCTTTGGCGGCGGCCATTTTGCCGCGCAGAAGGATCTGCTGTATAAGCTCGTCACCGAGGCACCCGAGGCCATTCAGTGGCTGTCGGGGCTGGGTGTTGAGTTTGACAAGGCACCTGACGGCACCATGATCACCACGCACGGCGGCGGCACCTCGCGCAAGCGGATGCACG
>CAZPYW010000072.1:0-8041 GCA_964590095.1 uncultured Oscillospiraceae bacterium
GCGAAATTCTATTCAGCGCGTGGCGGCAACGGCCGCCTTGACATCGCCCAGCATATAGAGCGAGCCATAGCACAGCACCACGCCGTCCGTTCCGGCGTGCGCAATGGCGGCAGCAACGCCCTCGGCGGCAGAGTTGCAGACGGTGACGAGCTTTCCGAACTGGCGCAGGTATTCGCCCAGCTGCTCTGCCGGCATGGCGCGGGGATTATCCGGCGTGATGGTGACAAACTCGCGCACAAACGGCGCAACGCAGCCGTACATGCAGTGATAGTCCTTGTCGCCCAGCACACCTGTCAGGACGGTCAGCTCACGTCCGGCCAGATATTCCTGAATATTGCCGGTCAGCGCCTCGATGCACTGCGGGTTGTGCCCGCCGTCGGCAATGAACAGCGGCTCACGCCGCAGAAGTTCAAACCGTCCCGGCCACTGGACGCTTTCCAGTCCGGCGCGGATGTCCGCGTCCGTCAGCTTCCAGCCGCGCTGCTGCAAAACCGTGGCGGCAGTCAGCGCCACCGCCGCATTGTGCAGCTGGTGCGCACCAAGCAGCGGCAGCTGCAAAGCCTCAAAACGTCCCCAGTCAAACACCTGCCCCGCAAGCGAGTGGGAAACGGGATGCAGCGCGTCAAAATCTGCCCTGTGCAGCGGCACGTTAAGCTTACGGCAGCGGTCTTCAAACACCGCCTCAACCGAGGGGCTTTCGCGGTAGATGACCGCGTCACAGCCGGCCTTGATGATGCCGGCCTTGGTCGCAGCGATCTTTTCCAGCGTGTCGCCCAGAACCTCGGTGTGGTCAAGACCGATGTTGCAGACAATGGCAACCTCGGGCGCAGGAATGACGTTGGTCGCGTCAAACTCGCCGCCCATGCCGACCTCGGTTACAACGATATCGCACTTCTGCTCGGCAAAATAGGCAAAGGCCAGCGCTGTGACCATTTCAAACTCTGTCGGCTGCTCAAAAATCGAGTCGGCCAGCGGCTTGATCTGCTCGGTCAGACGGCAGATATCCGCATCTGCGATCTGCTCGCCGTTGATCTGGATCCGTTCGTTAAAGCGGACGATATAGGGCGAGGTGTACAGGCCGGTCTTATAGCCCGCCTTTTGCAGCATCGAGGCCAGCATCGCACAGGTCGAGCCCTTGCCGTTGGTGCCGGTGACGTGGACGTATTTACACGCCCGCTCGGGGTGCTCCATCTTGTCCAGCAGCGCGCTGATGCGCTCAAGCCCGGGCATGCTGCCCTTCCAGCAGACGGCGTGAATATAATGTAGTGCTTCATCAAGCGTCATGACAGATTACTTCCTTTTCTAAAGTTGCTTCAAACGCGAACCGCCCTGGCAGGTTCGCGCCTGTTTGTTTCTCGCGCTCTTTCGCGCATCGTTTTCGCGCCTGCGGCTCGAAAACGCAGTACACACATCGCGCAAAGTGTTTTGTCCGGCGTACACGCCGGACAAAACGAATTTACATGTTATTTGCACCTTTTGCACAGGCTCTGCAAAGTGCTGATATGCGGCCGCCAAAATAACGGCTCAGAATTATTTTTTACCCGACCTGGGTGCGGGCGGCCAGAGATGCACCGCCTGGAACACATGCGACCGGCAGAGCAGCCACACGACCACGACCTCCAGCACAAAGGTGATGGCAAACTGAATCGAACGCGCGGCAAGACGCACCATATAATTCGGCCAGAACGCACCCTTACCATAAATATAGGACAGCGCCGCGCTTTGATACAGCACCGACCCCAGCAGCACAGCGGGGAAAAACGCCAGCGCGATCGTCCACGGGCTGGTCTTTCTGGCAAGCAGCGGCCGGAACAGTCCCGCGCACAGGCCGTGGAGAATCGGCGGCAGGCAGAGCAGCGGATTGTAGCCGTAGCCTGAAAACAGACAGCCGACCAGATCGGCCGAGAAGCCGACCATTGCCCCGGGCAGCGGCCCAAAGAGCATACCGGCAATAAAAATCGGCACAGCCTCAAGCGAGAAGCGCTGATCGGCGGCGGGCATGGGAATCACAAAGCGCGCCAGCACCACGCTCATGGCAGCCAGCAGCGCACAGGTTGCAAGCGCACGCACGCCCATTGTGCTCCTTTGTTCGGCACGGCACGCGGCGGCAGACGGATTTTTGGACATAAAAAAGCCTCCTATTATACAAATGGGAGGAGGTTAAACTATTACAACAAGCGGGAAACTGTGCAGTACAATTTCTGTTTGCTTCAGCGGATGCGAAAATGGCATCGCGGGTCAGACCCTTCGCCCGGTGGCAACCTCCCATCCAGCCGGTACTTGACGCGCCATTTCTACTCATTCATGCAACGTTCGGGTACGCATGGTCCGTTAAATTGGCAGGGTCACATCTGCCTGCCCTTAAAATCTCTCCTGTGAACATTGTAATGTGTTTTCGGAAAAATGCAAGAGGAAATCGATGCTTTTTTACGGATTATTTTTGTGCTATTTCATAAACTTGTCGATGGCCTGACACAGATCGTCCAGCGCCTGCGCATCCTCATGCTCAACCGCGTCCACGATGCAGTGCTGGATGTGATCCTGGAGGATGACCTTGCCGATATTGTTGATGGCCGCGCGCACGGCTGCGATCTGGATGAGCACCTCGGAGCAGTCGCGTCCGCTCTCGACCATTTTCTTGACCGATTCCAGATGGCCGATGGCGCGGGAAAGGCGGTTGATCACGGCCTTTGTGTTCTCATGCACGTGCGGATGCGCGCCGTCATGCGCGTGTGCATGCGGGTGCTCATGCGAAATGCCCAGCTCGTGCAGCTTTTCATGCTCAGACGGTGTCATTGCCATGGTAAATACTCCTTTGTGCCGCTTCTGCCGACAGTATATCACAACGCGCCGCCGCACGCCACTGGAAAATGTGACGATTTTTCCGGAAAAAGCTGCGCAAAATCCGTGGCAGGGGGATATTTCGGCAGGAAGCAGGCACTTTACAAAAACCCATCCTGCGGGTATAATAGGGGCATAATATGATTTGTCCTGTCTGCATACCAGACGGAAAGGAGCACACCATGCATCTTGAGCACGAGCACGAGCATTCCCATTCTCACGAGCACACCCACGAGCATCATCATGAGCACCCGCACGACCACGGCTGCGGCGAGCACATCCACTGCGGTGAGGATCACAACTGCGCCGAATGCGGCCACGCCCACGCTGCGCCGCGCGAGGAGCTGATCGCGCTGATGAAATATATGGTCGGCCACAACACCGCCCACGCCAATGAGCTTGCACAGCTGGCAAAGCAGCTTCAGGACATGGGCGAGCACGTTGCCTATGAGCAGGTCATGCAGGCCGTCAGCGATTTTGAAAAGGGCAACCTGCGTCTGTCCACCGTTCTGGCGGCGCTGAACGCGTAAGGAGGAAGCGATATGTGTCTTGCAATGGTCTATCGCGGCGAGGAAGCGCCGGAAAATCTGCTTCTGTCCAATGTCCAGCGCATTGAATGCCGCGCCGGTCAGGTCATTCTGACCGATCTGATGGAGCGGCAGCTGGTCGTTGACGGCGAGCTGGTCTCGGTCGATCTGGTGGGCAACACCGCCACCATCCGTCCGCTGTAAGCATGATGCGCGAGTATGAGGTGGTGCGCGAGATTCAGAATCTCTGCGCCAACAACCAGATGCGCGACGTGTTTTTTGACGAGGTCGAAACGGACGATCCCGTGGCCTATGTCCGCGGACTGATTCGGGGAAAGGACGTCACGCTTGAGTCGGACACGCGCCCCGACGGCGCAATGACCATCTGGGTACAAAGCGCCGGCGTGACGCAGAAATTCCTGTTTACGCCCATCTAGACCGTGCGCGCCGCCAGGTTCGCGCGAAAGCAGACGAATAACCGGAAAAAAACGCGGAATCCTGCATGAATGGGCTTGTATTTGTCGCCAAAGTGTGTTACGATAACTTTGTATCGAATGGCATCCACGCGGATGCCTCGATTTCCGTACATCCTATTTTTATATTTTGGAGGCAAAAATGAGCGTTGCTGATATTTATGAAAACAGAGCCACTTTTTCGTTTGAGGTTTTCCCGCCCAAGACTGACGTCGGCATGGAAAAGCTCTGTGGCAAGGACGGCGTGCTGGACAAGCTGTACACCCTGAATCCGGACTACATCTCCTGCACCTATGGCGCAGGCGGCACCAACGTCGGCAAGAATCTTGAGGTTCTGGACAAAATCCAGAAGGACGGCAAGTGCACCCCCGTCACCCACTTCACCTGCATTGGCAACACCAAGGCAGACATCAAGGAAAAGCTCCAGACCTATCTTGACCACGGCATCGACCATATGCTGGCGCTGCGCGGCGACCTGCCCTTTGGCTGGACAGGCACCAACGGCGATCTGCACTATGCAACCGAGCTGGTCAAATTCGTCCGTCAGGAGTTTGGCGACAAGTTCACCATCGCGGTCGCCGGCTCGCCCGAGGGTCACATCCAGTGCCGCAGCCTTGAGGCTGACATCGCATTTTTGAAGCAGAAGCAGGATAACGGCGCCGACTTCATCATCTCTCAGCTGTGCTGGGACATGGATGCGTTCCGCTACTGGCTGGAGGCCATCCGCAACGCCGGTATCTGGCTGCCCGTTGACGTGGGTATCATGCCCATCCTTGACCAGGCTGCCACGATCAACATGGCGCTCAGCCGCAACGGCTGCGTCATGGACCGCAAGCTCTGCGAGATCATCTCGAAGAACTGGATCTTCCCGAACCCGTTTGAGAAAGAGCCGTTCGACGCCGATGTCGCGGGCAAGAAGGCCAGCTTCCGTGAGGCTGGTATCGAATACACCATCAACCAGATCGACGAGTACCGCGCCTGCGGCGTGGACGGCATCCATCTGTACGCGCTGAACAAGTATGACGACGTTGCGTACATTGCAAAGGCTGCCGGTCTGATCGACCTGATCTGACACGTATCACGCTCCGGCGGGCACGCGCCCGCCGGAGCGGCTGAGCGCTTAAAAGGAGGAGCATATGACGCCATATACGATCGCGGTCGCCGGTAAGGGCGGCGTTGGCAAGACGACCACCTGCGGTCTGATCATCGATTATCTCACCAAACAGGGCAAAAGTCCCATCCTTGTCGTCGACGCCGACGCCAATTCCAATCTGAATGAGGTTCTGGGCGTTGAGGTCGAGGCAACTCTTGGCGACATCCGCGAGGAAATGCTCCATGCCGAGCAGCGGGGAACCGTCCCCGCCAATATGACAAAGGCGGACTACGCCGAAATGAAATTCAGCTCTGCCCTCTGCGAAGAGGACGACTATGATCTGCTGGTCATGGGCCGGACACAGGGCAAGGGCTGCTACTGCTTTGTCAACGGCGTTCTCAAAACGCAGATTGACAAATACGCGGGAAACTACCGCTACATGGTCATCGACAATGAGGCGGGGCTTGAGCACATCAGCCGCGGCATTCTGCCGCATGTTGATCTGATGCTGCTGGTTTCCGACTGCTCCCGCCGCGGCATTCAGGCCGTCGGACGCATTGCGGAAATGGTGCGCGAGCTTGATCTCAAGCCCGACGCAATGAAATTGATCGTCAACCGGGCGCCGGACGGCAAGCTCAATGCCGGCGTACTGGAAGAGATAGAAAAAAACCACCTTGACCTTGCCGGCGTTCTGCCGCAGGATGATCTCGTTTTCGAGTATGACTGCGACGGCAAGCCCAGTTCCCAGGTGCCTGAATCAGCGCCGGTCAAGATCGCCCTGCATGCGATCATGCAGAAGCTGCATCCGTAAAACCAAAATTTTTTAGTAGGGGGATTCACACTATGCCTTTTGTTCCCAAAAAGCAGGCTTTCAACGCCAGAATCAACGAAGTTACCCTTGGCGTCGGTGAAAAAGCCACCAAGCTCGGCGGACAGAACGTCCTGCCGTTCTATACCTTTGACGCAGAGATCGAAAATGCGCCCAAGATCGGCGTTGAGCTGACCGACCTTGGCATGGCCGAGTACACCATGCCCGGCGAGCAGGCGTTCTATGCCGGCTGCGAGACGGTCGTCGACATGGCCAAGCGCGCAGAGAGCATGGAAGGCGCGTCCTTCCTCTGCCTGCACTTTGAGGGTGCCGACCCCAACGGTCTGAACAAGTCCGTTGAGGAATGCGTCCAGCTGGCAAAGGACGTCGCTGACGCCGTCACCATGCCCATCGTCATCATGGGCTGCAAGAACATCGAGAAGGATACCGAGCTGTTCAACAAGATCGCCGAGGCTCTGTCCGGCAAGAACATTCTCGTGCTTTCCGCACGCGATGAAAACTACAAGACCGTCGGTGCCTCTGCCGGCCTTGCCTACAACCAGAAGGTCGGCGCCGAGTCCGCTGTTGACATCAACCTTGCCAAGCAGCTGAACACCGTCATGACCCAGCTGGGCGTCAACGCACAGAACATCGTCATGAACATCGGCTCTGCCGCCGCCGGCTATGGCTATGAGTACGTCGCCTCCACGCTTGACCGCATCAAGGACGCCGCCCTCAAGCAGGCTGACGCCATGCTCGAAATGCCCATCATGACTCCCGTTTCGTCCGATACCTGGGGCGTTAAGGAAGCCATCATGCCCGAAAGCGACATGCCCGAATGGGGCAACCAGGAAGAGCGCGGCATCGAGATGGAAATCACCACCGCCGCGGCTGTTCTGGCCGGTGGCTCCGACGCGGTCATCATGCGTCATCCCGCGGCTGTCGCGGCCATCGCAAAGATGATCAGCGCCCTTGTCTAATGCGGAAGGAGGAAACATACAATGGCAGTAAAAGGTCTTGACATTTTCAAATTATCTCCCAAGAAAAACTGTAAGGAATGCGGCAGCCCCACCTGCATGGCATTCTGCATGAAGGTCGCACAGGGCGCTCTGCCCATCACCAAGTGCCCCTATATGTCCCCCGAGGCCATCGCGCTTCTGTCCGAGGCTACTGCGCCTCCCATGAAGACGCTTGAGGTCGCCGGTCACAAGCTGGGCGGCGAAACCGTTCTGTTCCGTCATGAGAAGACGTTCGTCTCCCGCAACCTGTTTGCCGTTTCCGTCTGCACCTGCATGGACGACGCAGCGGTCGAGGCAAAGCTTGCCGAGATCAAGAGCGTTGACTATGAGCGCATCGGTGAGCGTGAGTACGTCGAGTTCGTCGCAGTCCGCAACGGCGGCGACAGCGCCCGTTTTGTCGAGCTGGCCAAGAAGGCTGCTGCGCTTGAGCGCGGCGTCATCCTGGAGACCACCGACGTTGAGGCCGCAAAGGCCGCCGTCGAGGCCATCAAGGACGTCAAGCCCATCGTCAACGGCGTCAACAAGGACAATCTGGACGGCATGAACGAGCTGGCCAAGGCCTATGGCGTGGTTCTGGGCGTTCAGGCTGCCGATCTCAATGAGCTGCACGACACCGTTGAGGCTCTGGAGAAGGCCGGCAACAAGAATCTCATTCTCGATGTCACCGCCGACACCATCAAGGCTACCTTCGCGTGCGCTGTTCAGGTTCGCCGCGCCGCCCTCAAGGACAATGACCGCACGTTCGGCTATCCGTCCATCGTTGATCTGAGCAAGCTCTGCAAGGATGACTATCATCTGGCCACGGCCCTGGCTTCTGTGTTCACGCTGAAGTACGGCTCGATCATCATCATGCCCAGAATGACCTACGCCGAGGCACTCCCGCTGTACGGCCTGCGTCAGAACATCTTCACCGACCCGCAGAAGCCCATGAAGGTCGCCCCCGGCATCTACCCCATCAACGGCGCCGGCCCCGACGATCCCTGCGCACTGACGGTCGACTTCGCGCTGACCTACTTCCTGGTTTCCGGCGAGCTTGAGCGCTCGAAGGTTCCGGTCAACCTGCTCATCACCGACGCCTCCGGCATGTCTGTTCTGACTGCGTGGGCGGCAGGTAAGTTCTCCTCCTCCACCGTCAAGAAGTTCTTTGACGAGTTTGACATTGCCGGTAAGATCAACAACCGCACGCTGATCCTCCCGGGCAAGGTTGCCGTCATGAAGGGTGAAATTCAGGACAAGCTGCCTGAGTGGAACGTCGTTGTCGGTACGCGTGAGGCTGTCGA
>CAZPYW010000073.1:0-7991 GCA_964590095.1 uncultured Oscillospiraceae bacterium
TAGCACTTGGCCAGCACGTCCTTGCGCAGCGCCTTGATCGTCTCGCGCGCGATGACCTTGCCGCCGATGGCGGCCTGCACGGGGATTTCAAACATCTGGCGCGGAATATTCTCTTTCAGCTTCTCACAGATCCGCCGCGCACGCGCATAGGCGTTGTCGGCAAACAGGATGAAGCTCAGTGCGTCCACGATCTCGCCGTTGAGCAGGATGTCCAGCTTGACCAGCTTGGAGGGGCGATAGCCCTCAAGCTCATAGTCCAGCGAGCCATAGCCGCGCGTGCGCGATTTGAGCGCGTCAAAGAAGTCATAGATGATCTCGTTCAGCGGCATGGAATAGTGCAGCTCAACGCGGTTGACGTCCAGGTATTTCATATCCTTATACTCGCCGCGGCGGTTGGTACACAGATCCATGATCGCGCCGACATATTCCGGCGGCGTCAGAATGCTGGCCTTGGCATACGGCTCCTCGGACGAGGCGATTTCGGCAGGGTCGGGGTAATTGAGCGGCGTGTAGACATCCAGCTTTGTCCCGTCGGTCTTCGTCACGCGGTAGACGACGTTCGGCGCGGTTGTAATGAGATCCAGATTGTATTCCCGCTCAAGCCGCTCCAGAATGATCTCCATGTGCAGCAGTCCAAGGAAACCGCAGCGGAAGCCAAAGCCCAGCGCGATGGAATTTTCCTGTGTAAAGCTCATCGATGCGTCGTTGAGCTTCAGCTTTTCCAGTGCGTCGCGCAGATCGCCGTACTTTGAGCCGTCGGCCGGATACACGCCCGAGAAGACCATGGGCTGCGCCTGCTGATAGCCCGGGAGCGCTGCGGCGGCGGGATTTTCCACGCTGGTAATGGTGTCACCCACGCGCGTATCGGAAACCGTCTTGATCGAGGCCGTCAGATAGCCGACCTCGCCCGCGCCCAGCGCGTCGGCCGGACGCATCCCGAACGGATGCAGATATCCGACCTCAACGACCTTATATACAGCGCCGGAGGCCATCATTTTGATATCCATACCGGCTTTGACCACGCCGTTGACCACGCGCATATAGACAATTGCGCCGCGATAGGAGTCATACTGGCTGTCAAAGATCAGACATTGCAGCGGCGCGCTGCGATCGCCCTTTGGCGCGGGAACGCCGTTTACCACCATTTCCAGCACGCTGTGGATGTTGATGCCGTTTTTGGCCGAAATCTCGGGCGCATCCATGGCGGGAATGCCGATGACGTCCTCAATCTCATGCTTGACCTCCTCGGGTCTGGCTGCGGGCAGGTCGATCTTGTTGACGACCGGCAGCACCTCAAGATCGTTGTCGATGGCAAGATAGGTGTTGGCCAGCGTCTGCGCCTCAATGCCCTGTGACGCGTCCACCACCAGCACTGCGCCCTCACACGCGGACAGGCTGCGCGAGACCTCATAGTTAAAGTCCACGTGACCCGGGGTGTCGATCAGATTCAGGACATAGTCCTTCCCATCGTCGGCGTGATAGTCCAGCCGCACGGCGCGCGCCTTGATGGTGATGCCGCGTTCGCGCTCAAGCTCCATCGAGTCGAGCACCTGCTCGGACATTTCGCGCTGCTCAAGCGTGTGGCACGCCTCAAGCAGGCGGTCAGCCAGCGTGGATTTGCCGTGGTCGATATGCGCCACGATCGAAAAATTACGAATGTTGGAAAGATCGGTCATAAAAGGAATTCTCCTCTTGTAAAATCGGGGTCACTGCGCCGTATTCTCGCGGACGGCAGTTTCATATTTGCTGGACGTGGCGAAATACGCGTCCAGAATGGGGATACAGACGTTGGCCAGATTGCCGCCCTGTGCGCCCTTTTCCACGTATACCATGATGGCGATCTCGGGGTCATCGGCCGGTGCATACAGCACAAAGGACGCATGGTCCGAGCCGCTGTATTCATTGCCCCACTGTGCCGTACCGGTCTTACAGGCAACCTTGATGGGATAATCGGCAAGATACTGCGCGGCGGTGCCGACGCTTGCGGCCAGCTGCATGCCGGTGGAGACGCAATCGATGGCCTCATCGGACATTTCCAGCTTGCTTGCCACCTCGGGCTCGTGTGCAACGATCAGCTCCTGATAATCCCACGAGACAACGCGGGAGAGGAACGTCGCCTTATACCGCGTGCCGTGGTTTGCCAGCGCGGAGGTGTAGCAGACCAGCTGCAAGGGCGTAAATTTATTATCCGACTGGCCGATGGCGGCCTGAATGATGTCAGCGCCATACCAGCCGGCCTCGCCGCCGGTGTACATCGCGGCCTTGGTCTCGGCGTTGGCGCGCGAGCCGGTGTGCTCGGGCAGCTCAACGCCCGTCGGCTCACCCAGTCCCAGCGCCTTTGCGATCTCATCCAGCGGGTCCTTGCCGGTTTCGGCGTAATACTTATTATAGGTCAGACGGCCGATCTCGTAGAAGTAGTAGTTACAGGACTCCTGCAGCGCCTCCTGCATGTTGATCTTGCCGTGGGTCGTCTGCGTGCTTGTCCAGACGTAGCACTTCGGCGTGTAGCCCTGATCCTTATAGAATTCATACACGCCCTCGTCGGTGATCTCATAGAACTCACTGAACTCGCCCAGATCGATGGCCGCGATGGCCGTGGTCATTTTATAGATCGAGCCCGGCCAGTACTCGGCATCCAGCGCGCGGTTGTACATGGGCGAGTATTCATCCTGTGCCAGCTCTTCATAGTCCTCATTAAAGGTGCTCAGATCGTACGTCGGGTAGCTGGCGCAGGCCAGAAGCTCGCCGGTCTTGACCTGCTGCACAACGACCGCGCCGCCCTCGGCGTCCTTGCCCTCTTTCTTCTTGCCAACGCCGTTTTCGCGCAGATCCAGAATGATGTTTTCCAGTGCCTGCTCGGCCACGCCCTGTAAGGAAATATCGATGGTCAGCTCAACGTTGTTGCCCGGCTTTGGCCGTGAGGTGAAGTATTCCTCCAGCACCTCGCCCGCGGTTGAGACGGTGGTGGTCTTGCTGCCGCTTTCGCCGTGGAGATAGTCCTCAAACGCGTACTCAACGCCGGTCTTACCCACCAGTGCGTTCATGCTGTAGCCCTTTTCGCGGTAGGTGTCGGCCTCCTCGGCATAGATCTGGCCGATGTAGCCCAGCAGATGCGCAGCGTATTTGGTGCGGTATTCGCGTACCGAGCTGGTCTCCACGATGACGCCCGGGATGCTCAGCTCCATCACGGCGGCAAGCTCCTCGGCCTTGACGTCGGTGGCCAGCACATAGTTGTCCATGCCCACGCCCTCGATGCTTCGCAGCTCCAGCTCATACCGGACGGAGATGACCTGATACGCCTGTTCATAGCTCCATTCGTCCGGAATCCGGTACGCATCACGCAGCTTTTTCATCAGCGTCTGCGCCGAAATATCCAGATCGTACTCATGATACGCCAGGAAAATGCGGAAATAATTCTGCCACGAGTTTGAAAGGCTCTCCAGCTCGTATTCATACGGCCGGCTCGCCGTCACCGGAAAGTGACTGGCGTACTTGATACCCAGCTCGTCACACAGCTCAAGCAGCGACAGCAGCTTTTCGTTGGGCGAGCGGGTGTTGAAGAGCACGAAGTTGATGATCGTCAGGTTATAGCTGGCGCGGTTTGCAACCAGCACGTTGCCGTTGCGGTCCAGAACATTGCCGCGCGAACCCTCGACCACGGTGGTATAGGTGATGGAGTTCGCGTCGGCCGCGACCTCCTCGGTGGTGATCAGCTTATACACGCGCAGCGTGAAGACCACCATCAGCAGCGCGACCAGCACGACAAAGGTCGCAGTTCGGATACGGATACGTCTGTTCATGCCTTATCCCCCACCTTGCGGATCGCCCATGCAGCCAGAGTCAGCGGGGGGCAGGCCAGCATGGACAGCGCAATCTGATAGCCCAGCGGCAGCCAACCCTCGCCGCCGGTCTGTCCCAGATAGCATTTGATTGCAAACAGCGTCAGCTGGCAGATCACCAGCGACGCAAAGCTCATCATCAGCGATGAGATCAGATTTCGATTGAAGATCCGGTCACACAGATACCCCGCGCACACGGCGCAGACGGTACAAAGCACCAGCATCAGTCCGCCGCCGTCAACGCCGCTGAGACACCAGAACGTCCCCGCAAGCAGCGCGAACGCGCCGCCGTTTTCCGCGCCGTTGTACATGGCAACGCACGCAATGACAACCGGTATCAGACTCAGCTTGGCGTTAAAAAAGCGCACACGGCCAAAGACCACGGTCTGCACGACCATGACCAGCAGAAATAAAACGGCATACAGCGCCCACATCAGGGCGTTTTTATATTTTACCTGCAAACAGGGCGCTCCTTTCTTTCCGCGGCGTCAGCGGTTTTCGTACTCGGTGATGATAAACACCTGCTCCAGACTGCTGATATCGCACGACGGCTCAAGCGTGGCATATTTCGCAACGCCCGTCTCATCCAGTCCGACATTGGTCAGATAGCCCAGCAGCAGCCCGCGCGGATACAGCGTTGAGCCGGTGGTGACAACCTGGTCGTCGTTTTTCAGCACCGCATCAGTCGGCAGATAGTTCATGCGCAGAACGCTTTCGCCGTCGGCCAGATACGTCCCCTGTACCACGCCCGCATAGCCAGACGAGGCAATTGAGGCGCTGATCTCCATGGACGAGTCGTGGATGGTGGTGATGGTAGCCCAGTTTGCCCCCACCTCGGTGATTAGACCGATGACCTGTCCGTTTTCAGTGACGGCGCACATGCCCGCCTCAAGTCCCGAGCCGCTGCCCTTGCCGATGGTAAACTCGCTTTTATAGTTTGACGCGTTCCATGAGATAATATAGGCCGACATAAAGGCATAGTCCTCATGCTCGTCTGAAAGGTTGAGCAGCAGCTTCAGCCGCTCATTCTCGCGCTGATACGTCTCGGCGTTGCGGACGTCCTCTTCCATTTCAAGAATCCGGCGCTCAAGCTCCTGATTCTTCGCGCGCAGCGATTCATAGGAGAACAGATAGTCATAGTAGCGCTCGGCCTGCCGGTCGATGGCGGCAATGCCGCTTCGGATGGGTGAGAGAATCGTCCCCACCAGATTTTCCAGCGCCGGTGTATTGGACGCGACTGCCGCCGCGACGGTTATCACAATCGCCAAAATCAGCGCCGCGATCAGGATGGCCTTGACTTTGGTCGTCCAGAAATTCTTTTTCAATCGATCACCCCATTTGATCAGTTGCGGTCTGCCGGACAGCGGGTCTATCCGGCCTCATCCAGCGCGCCGCAGCGGCGCAGCATTTCAAAAAGCGTACACATGGGAAGCCCCATCACGCCAAAAAAGTCGCCTGCAATATGCGAAACAAACACACACGCGCCCGCCTGCACGCCGTACGCCCCCGCCTTGTCCATGGGGTCGCCGCTGGCAATATACGCGCGAATTTCCTCCTCGCCAAGCTGGCGGAAGGTGACGGCGGTTTTGACCACGCGCGTTTCCGTTTTGCCGTGTGCGCGGACACTGACGCCGGTCATGACCTCATGCGTCCGCCCCGAAAGCATGTGCAGCATCCGCGAGGCGTCGGCCTCATCGCGCGGCTTTCCCAGAATCTCGCCGCAGCAGACCACAATCGTGTCGGCTGAAATCACGGCGGCGTCTTCATCGGCGCGCCCCGCCACGGCAAGCGCCTTTTCGGCGCTGACGCGCGCAACCTCATCCTCGGGCAAACGCGCAGGGTCCATGGTTTCGTCAATATCCTCGGTCATCACCGAAAACGGCCGTCCCAGAAGCGTCATCAGCTCCTGTCGGCGCGGCGATTTTGAGGCAAGTATCAGCTTCAAGTTTCTCGTCCTTTCCTGCGCGTCATTCCACGCCTCTGGCATAGAGTCCGCGCGTATAGCTTCCGGCGTCAAAGCGGCCGCCGGTCCGGTATTCGTACAAAATGGTGTCGATCTCGCCCGCATTCTCGGTGGTAAACTGCATCCGCAGCGCCCAGAGTCCCATACCGCGGAACGCGTCCTTCTTATCCAGCAGATAGAGCTTCTTGCCGTTCAGCACAACGCTCCGGCACGTGCCCGGGTCGCGCACAACGGGGAATTCCTCACCCATGCGGTCGGTCAGCTTGACGGGTGCCGCCGTTTCACAGCTGCAAACGCCGGTGCGGTTCTTCATGATGCAGTTTTCTGTCAGCATCAGCGGCAGACGGCCATAGATCATCACCTCGGTGGGGATGGCCTTGGACACGTCACGAATCTGCGGCAGCGTCATCTCAAAGGAAAGCAGCTGCGAGTCCAGCCCCTGCGCGCGCAGATAGTGCATCGAGCGGGAGTTGTAGATATTCAGCCCAAAATCGCCCCGCACGGCAAAGCCGGCGGCCTTGCCGATGCGCACCTGTCCCAGATTGCCGACCAGAAGCTGCCGCACGCCCATCAGATAGGCCGTTTTCAGCTGCTCTGCGATGCGGGCGTTTTCGCCGCTCCAAAACACGCGCGGGAGAATGGCGGCCAGCTGTGTTTCCACATCCAGCCGCGCCGGAAGATCGGGATTTTCGACCAGCTCAGACAGCGGAACATACAAAACCGCCGGCTTCATCGAAAGCATCCGCGAGGTGATCTGCTGCACCGAGCGCACGGCAATGGTCAGCTGCGGCTCACCGGAGATGCCGTCATACAGCGCGGGCGCATTATATGCGCCGATCTGGCGCATGGGTGCGCGGCCGCGGCGCGCAGTCAGCTCGGCCAGCACATCGCGCCGCATGGCGTTGATCGCGGACGCGGGAAGCATCAGTCCCGGGTCAATCATCGCGCGCACCTGTACACAGCGGTACGGCGTGCCGCCGGTTTTTCCAAGGCGCTCGATCAGCTCATCCTCGGTCAGTGAGCGCACCTGCGCCTCCTGCGGAACGGGGCCGCGCGTCTTGCAGACGTGTCCCGCATCATCCTCGACCGCCAGCTGCGCATACTCGCCCGCACGGACGATGGCATAGAAGCGGACGGGAATCTGGACATTTTCGCCGTTTTCATAGGTGGCGCGCGCCGCCGCGAACAGCTCGCGGTTGTCATCCGGCTCCTGTCGGGTGCCAAACATCGAAACGCCGGTCTTGTTCAGGAAATAGCCCTGTGTAAAGCCCTGACGCGAGAACGCCGCCGCCAGCTCCTCCATATCGCTGTCGGTGACGGGCTTGCCGTCAAGCGCCGCGCGATAGGCCTTGGTCACAACGGCCACATACTCCGGCCGCTTCATGCGCCCCTCGATCTTGAGCGAGGCAACGCCAAGCCGCTGCAATTCCTCAACATATTCAATCAGGCAATTATCGCGCAGCGAAAGCGGATAGCGCGACGGCTCATACCGGCCATAGCCATAGGCCAGACGGCACGGCTGCGCACACTGGCCGCGGTTGCCGCTGCGTCTGCCGATCACGGATGAGAGATAGCACTGTCCCGAATAGCACATGCAAAGCGCGCCGTGGACAAACACCTCGATCTCGACCGGACTGCGGCGGCAGATATGCGCCAGCTCCTCACGCGGAAGCTCGCGCGAGAGCACCACGCGCGAGACGCCAAGCTCTGCCGCCTGCTGCACGCCCTCAAGCGAGTGGATGCTCATCTGTGTGGAGGCGTGGATGGCAACCTCGGGCGCGATCTCGCGGCAAAGCGCCGCAACGCCCAGATCCTGTACAATAAACGCATCGATTCCAAAGACGGCGGCGGTGCGGATCACGTCGGCAGCCTGCGCCATCTCGCGGTCGGAGACCAGCGTGTTGAGCGTCAGGTGTACCTTGACCCCGCGCACGTGGCAATAGACAATGGCCTCCTGCAATTCATCGGCAGAAAAATTCTGCGCGCCCATGCGGGCATTGAATGCGTCATAGCCCAGATATACGGCGTCGGCACCGTTTTGCACAGCGGCGCGCAGCGCCTCCATAGAGCCGGCAGGAGCCAGTAGTTCGATCATGGTCATTTTCCCTCAAATCATCTGTTTTTGCCGCGCGATAGTGCGGCGCTTTTGTGCCCAAAGGGCGCGGAAATTTTGCGCGCGAAGCGCGTAA
>CAZPYW010000074.1:0-7780 GCA_964590095.1 uncultured Oscillospiraceae bacterium
GGGAAAGAAAAAGGGGTTGAATCGCCGCCCCGTGCGCTTCGCGCGCGAAAAATCTTGCGCCCTTTGGGCGCAGCAAACGGCCAAGCCGCCCGATTAGTCCCTTGTGCGGTGGCCGGAGTGGAACTTCGGCTCGGTTCCGGCAATCAGCCGCCGGATGTTGCTGCGGTGCATAAACAGCACCAGCAGGCACGCAAAGCACGCCAGCAGCTTTTCCGGCAGCGTGGGGAGCAGCAGCAGACCCAGCGCGCCCACCATGACGGCGGCAGACATCGAGCTGACCGAGGCCGTCCGGCTGAGCAGCGCCGCCAGCGCAAAGGCCGCCGCTGCCAGCAAGAATACCCGCCAGTCCAGAATCAGCGCAACCGCTGCACCAGCCGAAACGGCCTTGCCGCCGCGAAAATGGAAGTACAGCGGGAAGCAGTGGCCAAGCAGCGCGAAAACGCCCGCGATGCACATTGCGCTTGTGCCGCCAAGCAGCCGCCCCAAAAGCATCGCCGCAACCGTCTTTACGAAATCGCCCGCAAAGGTCAGCGCGCCTGCGCCCAGTCCGAACACACGCGCCGCATTCGCAGCGCCGGCATTGCCGCTTCCGCTGGTGCGGATGTCCTGATGGAACAGGCAGCGTGAGAGAAGGATGGATGCGCTGATCGAGCCGAGCAAATACCCGATGGCGGCGCTGAGCAGATAGGCGAGTGTTGTGTTCATGATCGATTCCTTTCGGTATACGCTTTTAACGCGATCTTCACGCCCCAGTATACCACCGACGCGCAGTAAAAGATAGTGCTTTCTCGCAGCTTATGCCTCATCCTCAGACAAAACGCCCCATTTGGGGAGCGGAAGCCGCTGCATCGCACCAAACACCTTTGTTTTCAGATCCGGATACTGCGTCTGAAGCGTGTCGATCAGCTCCTTGACCTCCTGCCGCTTGGTGTGCTTATCGGCGGGACAGGTGTTGTGGACAACCGGCAGCTGCATCCGTTCGGCAAACGACGCGACCGCCTTTTCCCCCACATAGAGCATCGGACGGATCTGCGTGACGCCGGTGCGCGAGAGATACGTGACCGGCTCAAAGCAGCTGATGCGCCCTTCATACAAAAGGCTCATCAAAAACGTCTCAACCGCGTCGTCATAGTGGTGTCCCAGCGCAATTTTATTCAGGCCGCGCTCGAGCATCAGCTCATTGAGCGCACCGCGCCGCATTTTTGCGCACATCGAGCAGGGATTCTTCTCTTTTCGCATGTCAAAAATGATCGGCCCGATCTCGGTGTGCTTGCAGGTAAACGGAACCTCCAGCTCCTCACACAGGCGCGCGACCGGCGAAAAATCCATGCCGCCCAGCCCCATATCGATGCTGAGCGCCTCAAGCGTAAATGGCTTTGGATAGTATTTGCGCAGCCCCGCCAGCACGTATAACAGCGTCAGACTGTCCTTGCCGCCGGACACGCCGACGGCCACGCGGTCGCCGCTTTCGATCATCTGATAGTCGTCGATGCACCGGCGCATCAGCCCCATCATTTTCTGCATGAAAACGCCTCCTGAAAAATGTGAAATGCAAATTGAGCATTTAAGAGCAAATGAGAGAAAAACAGAGATTTCAGAAGAACGTGCCATATTTTTCGAAAATCAATCAAAAAGCGATTGACACCGGAATTTCGGTGTGGTATAAAATAGTGGCGCGTTTCTGAGGATATTGTATACGCGCGCTACCAATTTGTCAAAATCATTATTGAAGCGGAGCGGTTCCGCATAATTCCAGTGTGCTGCCTGCCAGCGGCACGGCAGTGTAATGGAATTATACGGTACTGCTTCCAAACAAAAAACGGAGGAACATCTCATGACCACTATGGCAAAGAAAGAGAACGTCCAGAGAAAATGGTACGTTCTTGACGCAGCCGGCAAGCCCCTGGGCCGTACCGCTGTGACCGCTGCCAAGCTCCTGCGCGGCAAGCACAAGGTTGATTTCACCCCCAACGTTGACTGCGGCGATTTCGTCATCATCGTCAACGCCGACAAGGCTGTTCTGACCGGCAACAAGCTCGAGCAGAAGACCTACTACCATCACACCGGCTGGATCGGCAACCTCAAAGAGGTCAAGTACAACAAGCTCATGGCCGAGCGTCCCGAGTTCGCCATGGAACTGGCTGTCAAGGGCATGCTGCCCAAGAACAGCATCGGCCGCGCCGCTCTGACCCGCCTGCACATCTACAAGGGCGCCGAGCATAACAACGCCGCACAGAAGCCCGAAGCATGGACTTTGGACTAATCAGGAGGTAACAGATTATGTACGAGAGCAAAAGACAGTATCAGTACGGCACCGGCCGTCGTAAGGCCTCCGTCGCCCGCGTTCGCCTGTATCAGGAAGGCACCGGCTCCATCACCATCAACGGCCGCGACATCGACGATTATTTCGGTCTGGATACCCTGAAGATGGTCGTCCGTCAGCCTCTGGCCACCACCGACCTGCTGGGTAAGGTCGACATCGTCTGCACCGTCGAAGGCGGCGGCGTCACCGGCCAGGCCGGCGCCATCCGTCACGGCATCGCCCGCGCACTGCTGGGTGTCAACCCCGAATTCCGCGCTGCCCTCAAGGCTGCCGGCTTCCTGACCCGTGACCCCAGAATGAAGGAAAGAAAGAAGTACGGCTTGAAGGCCGCCCGTCGTGCGCCTCAGTTCTCCAAGCGCTGAGTTACTTCCTTCGCGTTTATACTGCACCAAAGCTCCCGAACTGCTCTCGCGGTTCGGGAGTTTTTCCGTGCGCTTGCCTCCTGGCGCAGGCGCAGCAAACCCCCGAAATCCGCGGATTTCGGGGGTCATGTTTCGTGATTGCGGCGATTGCGCTTATGCCCAGACGAACCAGCAGAACAGATAGCCTGTCAGCACGGCCAGCAGCGTGAACGGCACGCCGATCCGCAGGAACTCCGAGGTCTTGACCTCATAGCCGTTCTTGCGCAGGATACCGATGGCGGCGATGTTGGCCGAGGCGCCGATGGGCGTCAGGTTGCCGCCGAGCGTCGCGCCCACCAGCAGACCAAAGTACAGCACATACGGCGAGCAGCCCATCATGGCGGCGATGCCCTGCACAACGGGGAGCATGGTGGCAACATACGGAATGTTGTCGATAAAGGCAGAGAAGAGGACCGACGCCCACACGATCAGCGTGTACATCAAAAACAGATTGTCGCCGCCCAGACGGACAAACATCGAGCTGATGTCGGTGATCACGCCGTTGTAGGTCAGCGTTCCGATGACCACGAACAGCCCCGCCAGAAGCAGCAGCGTTTCATAGTCAATGTCCTTGAATGCGTCCGCAATGGGCGCAAGCGAATGCTCGCGGATGAGCGTGTAGATCAGTCCAATGATGAAAACGCCCATGCAGATGAAGCCGTTGGTCAGCTCCGGACGCTCCGGCACGAACGAGGCCGCGATCAGCAGCACGACCGTCGCCAGCAGCAGAATGCTTGGCACATAGTCTGTAACCCTGGTCGGCTCGCCCGCCTCGACCGGCGCACGATCCTTTCGGAAAATGAACATGACGACCGGCACGGTGACCAGCGCGCCCAGCTCAACCGCCCAGAAGATGCTGAACTTGCCGTCCATGAACAGGAAGTCCAAAAAGTCCATTCCGGCATAGCCGCCCAGCATGATCGACGTGGTGTCACCGACCAGCGTGGCCGCGCCCTGCAAATTGGACGAAACCGCAATGCAGATCAGAAGCGCCACCGGACTGGTCCCCAGACGCGTGGCAATGGCCAGCGCGACCGGCGCGACCATCAGAACCGTGGCAACGTTATCAACAAAGGCGGAGATCACGCCCGCGAACACCGACAGCGCCACGGCGACCCACATGACATTGGGCGTCTTTTTCAGCAGCAGATCGGCCATGCGCTCGGGCATTTTCGACGTGATGAACAGCGACACGGTTCCCATCGTGCCGGCCAGCATCATCAGAATGTTCCAGTTGATCTCACCCAATGCGGCAGAGACCGGCATTGCGCCCGAAATGACCATGACGGCAGCCGAGAGCAGCGCCACCAGATACCGCCACTTCGGCAGGGCGATCATCAGAACATAGGTCGCCGCAAACAGTAAAATTACAAACAGCTTCACAAAACTCCTTCTTTCTCTCAATTTCGCATTTTGTTTTTATATTTTATATGGTTGATCGGCGCGCGGCGGCAGCGGCTCAGCGCAGCACGCGGCGATACGGCCGCAGCGTAAAGAATGTGACGGCCAGCGCGCCCAGCGCAAACAGCAGCATCGTCATGGAGCTGACAAACAGCATCAGCACGCACAGCAGCGCCCCGCCGCCCAGCAGCACCTGCCACGCCAGACGGCGCTTTGCCGCAAGCAGCCAGATCGACGCGCCAAAGCAGACCACACTGGCCAGCAGCAGCGCGGCAAATATGGGATAGTACTGCCCGATCACGGCGACCAGCTCCGGAAAAATCTCAGCCAGGGCGGCGAATTCCGGAATCATGGACAGGAACTGCGCATATACCTCCTGATTGTGGTAGAGGATCAGTGTACAGCCATAGCTCAGCACCATGTAGCCGCTCAGCAGCAGCACGACCACCAGCCAGAACGTCATCAGCCCCGAAAACCGCACACGGCCGTTTTCCTCACGCCAGACGGCTGCGCGTCGCGGCGCGCTCTGCTGTGTGTAAGCGCCGCTGTCCTGCGGCATATATGGCTGCGGCGCACGCTCGGTCGGTTCGTCATGCTCGCGCCGCGGCGGTGTTGTATAGCGGCGCACCAGCGCGCCGCAGTCCGGACAGATCAGGGTTTCATCCGAAACCTGTTTGCCGCAGTTATAGCAGGTCTGCATTCCAATTGCTCCTTTGTCCTCCGCAGCGGGAGGAAATCAATTTATCTCTATTTTAGCCGTTAAGACGTGTAAAGTCAAACAGATCGTGCATTTGCATTCATCTGCCGTGACCCATTTGCGGGTAGAGCATTTTTTGCAAGGTTTTCAGCAGGAAACAACATTTACAGCGCGCCGCTTCACAGTATAATAGAATAAGAATCTACGGGGAGGGAACACGGCTTGCGCTTTACCAAAATGCACGGTGCAGGAAACGATTTTATCCTTCTTGACGCCATCCGTCAGCCGCTGGCGTTTCCGCAGGAGGCGCTTGCGGCGCTCATCCGCCGCGTGTGTGATCGCCGTATGGGCGTAGGCGCAGACGGTGTGATGGTGCTGGAGCGTCCGCAGGGAGAGGCCGATGTCGCCATGCGGTTTTACAATGCCGACGGCTCAATGGGCGAAATGTGCGGCAACGGCGCACGCTGCGTCTGCCGCTATGCGGCAGAGCACGGCTATGCAGGTGACACCATACGCGTAGAAACTACGGCGGGACTTGTCACCGGCAGACGAGAGTCGCATGACTGCTTCCGCATCCGTCTGAACACGCCGTCTACGCTGGAGACCGCGCGGGTGCTTGAGGTGGACGGACAGACATTTACCTGCGGCTATGTTGAGCTTGGAAGCCCCGGCATTCCGCATTTGACGCTGGAGATCCCCACGCTGCGGGAACAGGCAGCTTCGCCAGAGCGGCGCGAGGCGCTGCGCACGCTGGGCAGGCGGCTGCGATATCACCCGACGCTGGAAAAGGGCGCGAACGTCAATTTTTATCAGCTGACCGGAAAAAATCAGGTCTATGAATTGACGTATGAGCGGGGTGTTGAGGATTTTACGCTTGCCTGCGGGACCGGAACGGGCTCGGTTGCGGCCGTGCTTGCGGCTTCCGGCCGCACGGACGGTGCAAAGCTCACGTTTGAAATGGCGGGCGGGCAGCTTGCGCTTGAGATTGTGATGAGCGGCGGCTGTGTCAGCGACCTGTTTTTGACCGGCCCGACGCAGATCGTTTGTACAGGCGAATTGACGCCGGATTTTCTGGATGAGATCAAAACCAAATTATAATGGAGGATTCGAGATGAAAAAGGGAAGCTTTCTGAAAAACTATGGTTTTCTTCTGTGCATGATGCTGGGCATTGTGGCCGGCTGTGTGGTCGGCGCGTTCTGGCCGGCAGTCAAGGACGCAGACGGCACCGTGCTCGTCAAGGGCGCAACCGTGCTTGAGCCGCTTGGCACTGTGTTTATTAACCTGATGTTCTGCATCACCGTCCCGACGGTCTTCTGCTCGATCTCCTCGGCCATTGCAAACATGCAAAGCGCAAAGCGCGCCGGTAAGATCATGGGCGTGACCATTGCCACCTTCCTGGTCACGGCCGCCATCGCTGCCGTCCTCATGTACATCGTTGTCCAGATCTTCCCGCCGGTCGTCGGTGAGTACGGCATGGCCGTTGAGGGCGAAATCGGCAGCACGCTGGGTCTGGCAGACATGATCATCAACTTCTTTACCAAGCCCGACTTTACCGAGCTGTGGAGCCGCAAGGCCATTCTCCCGCTGATCGTGGCGGCGGTTCTGTTCGGCTTTGGCGTGCAGATGGCGGGCGGCTCGCAGACCAAAACGGCGCAGCTGCTTGAGGATGTCACCAACTGCATCATGAAGACGTTCAAGATCATCACCTACTACGCGCCCATTGGCTTCTTCGGCTTCTTCGCATACCTGATCGCGTTCTACGGCCCCGATCTGATCGGTGATTACAGCCGGACGCTGATCATCTACTACGTGCTGAGCTTTGTGTACATGTTCATCTCCTTCCCGCTCTACGCGCGCTTCGGCGGCGGCAAGGGCGCGGCAAAGCTGATGTTCTCCAAGCTCTTCCGTCCGGCGGCCATGTCCTTTGGCACCTGCTCGTCCGTTGCGACCATCCCCACCAACATGGAGGTTGCAGAGGAGACCGGCATTTCCAAGGACGTCTCCAACATCGTTGTCCCGCTGGGCGCAACGATGCACATGGACGGCTCGGCCATGTCCGCGATCATCAAGGTCGCGTTCCTGTTCGGCATGTTCGGCCAGGACTTCTCCACCGGCCGTGCCATTCTGGCCATCATTGTGGCCGTCTTCTCCTCGGTTGCCATGTCCGGCATCCCTGGCGGCGGCGGTACGGGCGAGCTGGTGCTGTGCTCGATCTTCTTCCCCGATCATCTGGCCGTGGCATTCCCCATTGCGCTGGCCATCGGAAATCTGATCGATCCCCCTGCGACCATGGTCAACTCGGCAGGCGACTACGTGGTCTCCTACATCGTATCGCGCTTCGTCGACGGCAAGGACTGGCTGCAAAAACAGCTGCATAAAGCGCCGTCCGGCGACAAAGAATAAAGCATCCCGCAAAGCGGCGCTCATGCAACGCATGGGTGCCGCTTTTTTGCGCGCGGCGGCGCCTGGACAGTGGCTCTGCGGCGCACACAATGGACGGTTTCCCTGTGCGTAAAGCACGCACAGAAAAGGCGCAATTGTGCGTTTTTACTGATTTTTTTCGCGCGTCAACCCGATGCTTATGCGGAAAATCAGCACTTTGAACAAGAATCCCGGCTTTCGAATTTTGCGGTGGAATTTCTTGCGTTTTTGTGATATATTGCTACTTGGTGAATAGTGGCTTTCTAGCTATTTCATTATATTTTTCAGAAAGAGGTCTTTTACGATGGCAGAACTGAATTTAACCAAATATGGTATCTCCGGCGCAACCGAAATCGTCCGGAATCCCTCCTATGAGATGCTGTTCGCAGAGGAAACCAAGGCTGGTCTTGAGGGCTATGAAGTCGGTCAGGTCAGCGAGCTTGGTGCTGTGAACGTTATGACCGGTATCTATACCGGCCGCTCCCCCAAGGATAAGTACATCGTGATGGACGCGAACTCCCAGGACACCGTGTGGT
>CAZPYW010000075.1:0-7748 GCA_964590095.1 uncultured Oscillospiraceae bacterium
ATCGGCAGACCCAGCCAGCGGTGGGTCACGATCCGGTCGATCTTATCCGAGGTGGAAAGCGCGCCTCTGTTTTTCTTCTTATAGCAGCCCTTGAGCAGCTGCGCGATGTAGACGTAGCGTTCATTCGTGATGATCGACTCTGCGTCATCGTCCAGCTCCTTCTCTGCCGCCTGAATATCGGCCTCAATGTGCGCCATTGTTTCAGCAGGAAGCGAAAGCTGTGCAAGCACCTTATCGTCGCGCTCAAAGATCTTGATGGCGTACCAGCGCTGCTGTTCGGCGGGCTTGTCGTGCAGGACAGCCTCCTCAATGTGCGCCACGGCGTGCTCAACGGGGCCGGAGAAGTTGTGCATCGGGACGGTCTTCGTACCCTTTGCCGCCGCAACAGCCGCCTCGGCAGCCTCCATGACGCCCGTACCCTTGAGTGCGGAGATTTCAATGATCCTGCAGCCAAGCTCGCGGCTGAGCTCCTCGGTGTTGATCTTGTCGCCGCTCTTGCGGACAACGTCCATCATGTTGATGGCGATAACGACCGGAATGCCCAGCTCGGTCAGCTGCGTGGTCAGATAGAGATTGCGCTCCAGATTCGTGCCGTCAACGATGTTCAAAATCGCATCGGGGCGCTCCCCGATCAGATAGTTACGCGCAACGACCTCTTCCAGCGTATAGGGTGAAAGCGAATAGATACCGGGCAGGTCCATGATGACCACATCGTCATGCTTCTTGAGCTTGCCCTCTTTTTTCTCGACCGTAACGCCCGGCCAGTTACCGACGAACTGATTTGAGCCCGTCATGGCGTTAAACAGCGTTGTCTTACCGCTGTTCGGGTTGCCCGCAAGGGCAATTTTGATTTGCTTTTCCATCAATTTTCCTCCTCGCGCGCATGAGTTTGAGTCCTCTAACACGCACACAAAAAATTACTCGACCTCGATCATTTCGGTATCTGCGCGGCGCAGACTCAGCTCATACCCGCGAACCGTGACCTCCATCGGGTCACCCAGCGGCGCGACCTTGCGCACATAGACCTCGGTGCCTCTGGTGATACCCATGTCCATGATCCGACGCTTGACAGGGCCGTCGCCGTGAAGCTTTACGACCTTGGCCGTCTGGCCGATCTTGACCTCTTTGAGTGTTTTCATACTTCCATCTCCCTATATCATTATTTTCCGCGCCATTTCCTCACTGATGGCGATTCGGGTCTGCTTGACATTGACGATCACGTTCCCGCCCAGTGCGGAAATCACCGTCACGGTGCTGCCCGCGACGAAGCCCAGATCCTCAAGATGCTTCTTGACCTCAGGCGTTCCGCCCACTCTGTGTATCACGTTTTCCTCGCCAACATTGGCCAGTGCAAGCGGCATCATGTCGTACCTCCGATCAGTGCAGTTAGACTATGCTAACTGACGCTCAAAAAAGAAGTTCCAACGCCTGATTGGAGACGCATGGAGTTAGTTTTCTCTAACCGCTGCATAGTTTAACATCTCTAACCATGGTTGTCAAGCCCTTTTCCAAAAAAATTTTCCTCCTTGCTTTTTCGATTCCCCTGTGATAATCTACATGCAGAAATATGCGTCAAACGACAGGAAAGTTGGTCAAAATGTCCATGAAAATCATGAAGTCGTCCGAGGACTATCTGGAAACCATGCTGATGCTGCATGAGGAGCACGGTTTTATCCGTTCGATCGACATTGCCGAGCATCTCGGCGTCACCAAGCCCAGCGTCAGCTATGCCACCAAGCGCCTGCGTGAGAACGGCTACATCACGATGGAGCGCGACGGTCTGATCACCCTGACCGACAGCGGCATGGCCATTGCCCGCCGGATGTATGACCGGCATAAGCGGCTGAGTGAATTTCTCATCCGTCTTGGCGTTGACCCGCAGACCGCGCGTGAGGACGCGTGTAAGATCGAGCACGATCTGAGCGATGCCTCCTATGAGGCGATCTGCCGCCACGCGCTGGGACAGCCCTGAGCATGTCAAGTGTAACGGTTCACGTTTGAGAGCATGTCAAAATGCTATTTTGACATGTTCAAATCCTCCGTATGCCCTGCATACGGAGGATTTTCTGTCATATTATTTTTATTTTGCGGAAAGCTCGACCGCGTGGCGCAAAAACGACAGCGCGGGAACCTGACACGGCAGCTTTGCGCGGAAGCGCTGCTGCGGCGTGCGCGGCTCGGCCAGCGGCACACCGTCCATGTCCTCCATCTCCCCTGCCGTCCACGAAAACGGGCGGCAGTCTGGGCCAACGATCTCCAGCGTATCACCGCGCGAAAACTTGTTGCGCAGACTGAGCACGGCGTTTCCATCTATGTCGCAGCTTTCGACCACGGCGCAGATCTGCCACTCACGGATATAGCGCGAGTTCTCGGTGTACTGCCCCGGCTGACCAAAGAAGAAGCCGGTCGAATAGTGTCGGTGCGAGACATGCTCGACCTCATCGCGCCAGACCGGATCAATCGGCCGTCCTGCCGCCACATCATCCAGCACATGCCGGTAGGCGCCGGTCACAATGGCTGCATAATAGGCAGATTTCGCCCTGCCCTCGATTTTCAGGCAGTCAACCCCCGCGTCCATCAGCTCGCCCAGATGGTCGATCATGCACATATCGCGCGAGTTCATGATATAGGTGCCCTTTTCATCCTCAAACACAGGGAAATACTCCCCGGGGCGCTTTTCCTCCATCAGTGCATACCGATACCGGCACGGCTGTGCGCACGCGCCGCGGTTGCTGTCGCGGCCTGTCATATAATTTGACAGCAGACAGCGGCCGGAATACGACACACACATCGCACCGTGGCAGAACATCTCAAGCTCAAGCGTGGGCGGCGTGCCGTCGCGGACGGCACGCACTTCCTCCAGCGACAGCTCGCGCGCAAGCACCACGCGCTGCGCGCCAAGTGCGTGCCAGGCCGTGGCGCAGGCTGCGTTGGCAATGGACTGCTGGGTCGAAATATGGCGCTCACAGTTGGGTGCATACTTCCCTGCCAGCGTAAAAACGCCAAGATCGGCCAGAATCAGTGCGTCGACGCCCGCCGCATCCAGACTGCGCAGATACTCTGGCAGCCGCGCCACCTCATCTCCGCGCGGCATGGTATTGACCGTCGCGTGGACACGCACGCCATGGCTGTGCGCATAGCGCACGGCCTCGGGCAGCTCGTCGGGTGAAAAGTTCCCCGCAAACGCGCGCATGCCAAAGCTTGTCCCCGCCAGATACACGGCGTCCGCGCCATAGGCGACCGCCATTTTCAGCCGCTCCATATCCCCTGCCGGAGCAAGCAGCTCCGGCTTTTTCTGTCTGTCAGTCATCGTTTTCGCCCAGGACCTCCTGATGCTCATAATAGGTGCGCGAGAAGACGTGTACGCCCTCCTTGCCCAGCGCATAGAAATAATACTCGGTATCCGCCGGATACAGCGCCGCGCGGATGGAGTTGATGCCCGGGTTTGCAATCGGCCCTGCGGGAAGTCCGGCGTTGGTATAGGTGTTGTAGGGGCTGATAAACGACTTGTCGGCGTTTGACAGCACCTCTTTCCGCTCGGGCAGGACATACTGGATGGTCGCGTCGATCTGCAGGCACGGATAGAGCTTGCTGCACAGACGGTTATAGATGACCGAGGCGATGCTCGCGCTCTCTGAGGTCTTTGCCGTTTCCTTTTCCACCAGCGAGGCGACGGTGATGATGTCATGCAGCGTCAGACGTCCCGCTCGAATCTCGGCGGCAGCAAAGCCGTTTTGCGTCATCTTTTCCTCGAGCATCGCGTTGACCTCATCCACAACGGCACGCAGCTCGGGCGTGAGCTTTTTATCAAAGTTTTTCAGGAACTTGTCCAGCACGTTGACCGGATCGTCACCGACATAGAACTGATACGTGTCGGGGAACAGATAGCCCTCAAGGCGGTTGCTGTCGCCATAGGGCAGCTCCTGCAAAAAGTCATACTCGAACTCGTGCTCTGCTGCGGCCTGCTTCAGCTCATCCATGGTGCAAACGCCCTTTTCTGCCAGCTCAGAGAAAATGTCCTCACACTCATAGCCCTCGGGGATGGTGATCTGGACGCTTTCGCGTGCAGCAGACGTTGCGCGCATCGAATTGACCAGCGCGTGATAGTCATACATGTTGTTCAGCGTATACGTTCCCGCCTCGATCTTATTCTCGGCGTGTGAGTAGAGGCAGTAGAACTTGAACAGCCAGCCGTATTCGATCAGTCCCTTGTCCTTGAGATCCTCGGTCAGCTGTGCGATCGTCTCATTTTCGCTGACGGTGACACTGACCTCGCGATCCGGCTTTGTCAGCGCCAGCACATCGTCGGCACATCGCCAGCCTATCACAGCCAGCAGCACGGATGCCGCCAGCACACAGCATACATACAGCAGCATTTTAAGCCCCGGCGCAAGCTGCACGCGCTCGACCGGCTCGGCATCCGGCTGTGCCGCCTCCTGCTCCGGCGACAGATCGGTATACGCATCCGAAGGCTCCGGCTCAAACAGCGGCATCTGCTGCGCGCGCGCAGCGGTCGCCAGTCCGTCATCTTCATCATCCGGCAGCGCACCCTCGCCCATCAGCGCATCCACGCGCGCAAGGTCAGCCTTTGTGCTCGCCAAAAGCTCATCCAGCGACATGCTTTCCAGCGCACTGAGCGTGTCGCTGTCCAGCTCGTCCGCATGCAGTTCAAAATCCAGTTCTTCACGGTCGGACATGGTTTCCCTCCGTTTCCTGTTGATTATCTGTAGTAAACGATCTCTTTCGCCACCTGAGACGCCGCTTCCTCACCGCGCAGCGCGGCAAGCAGCAGCAGACCAAAATCCGCAGCCGAGCCCGCTGCGCGTCCGGTCAGGATTTTCCCGTCCCGCACCGTACCGCACGGCTGCATCAGCGCGCCGGACATCCGGTCTTCCATCCCGGGGTAGCAGGTGGCCTTCTTCCCCTCCAGCAGCCCAAGCGCCGCCAGAATAGTCGGCGCGGCGCAGATCGCCGCGACATAGCCGCCGCGCGCGTGGACACGGCGCACCAGCTCCAACGCTGCATCCGATGCCAGAATGGCCTCCACGCCGCCCAGTCCGCCGGGCAGAATGACCATATCCGCCTCATCCGCGTTCACCGCGTCCAGCGTGCAGTCGGCCATGATGCGCACGCCGTGTCCGGCCGTTACCAGCTGCGCGCCGATCGACGCCAGCACCACCTCAACACCGCCGCGGCGCAGAATGTCGCACGGTGCAACCGCCTCAAGCGGCTCAAATCCAGTTCCAAGCAGCATGATTGCTTTCATTTTGTTTCCTCCAGACATGCTTTTACCAGTGTGTAAATTTCCTCATGAATCTCCTCGGGCGGACGAATCACACCGTCGCGCGCGCAGGAGATCACCTTCCAGCCATAGTACCGCGCAGCCTCAACCGCCGTGCGGCGGCACTGCATCAGATACGCCTCATCGCGCTCATGAATGTCGGCGCTGGTATCGGTCTGCGACTCGCGGCGGCGCATCAGCTGCTCGGAAAGCTCGATCGGCATATCCAGACAGAGCACCAGATCTGGCTCGGGCAGCCCCATTCGCAGGTATTCCAGATCATACAGCCAGTGGAAAAACGCCTCACGCTCTCCTGCGGGGAGCTTGCCGCCCTGATGCACGGCATTTGACGTGGTGTAGCGGTCAGACAGCAGCAGCCCGCCCGCCTGATAATACACCCCCCACGACTTTTTAAACGACGCATAGCGGTCAACAGCATAGAAGGTTGAGGCGGCGTAGGCATTGACATCGTCGGGCGAGTCGCCAAATTCGCCGCCCAGATACATGCGGATCAGCGCAGAGGACGGCTCGAGATACTGCGGGAACTGAAGCTTGCGAAAATCCGTCCCCTCGTCTGCAAGACGCTTGGTCAGAAGCCGCAGCTGTGTAGATTTGCCCGTTCCGTCTGTTCCCTCAAACACGATCAGTTTTCCCATGATTTCCTCCCGCTTATCCGCGTTTTCATCACCGCGGCCAGATATTTTGGCAGCCGGAGCATCCGGCCAAAGCGTTTTGGCTCTTTGATCAGGCGATAGAGCCACTCCAGATTCATGCGTATCATCCATTTCGGTGCGCGTTTGACCGTTCCTGCAAACGCGTCAAGCGAGCCGCCAAGCCCAAGCATCAGCCGGACGTGCAGATCGCTTCTGTGCCGCTGCATGAAAAGCTCCTGCTTCGGCGCGCCAAGACAGACAAACAGCACCGCGGCACCGGATGCATTGATCTCGTCGATGATCGGCGCCTCATCGGTAAAGTAGCCGTCATGCAGGCCGGAAATAATCAGCTGCGGATTTTTTTCGCGCATTTTCTCTGCTGCAAGCTCCGCAACGCCCGGCTTTGCGCCCAGCAGATAGACGCCCTTTCCCGCACGCGCCAGCAGCGCCAGCAGTCCTGCCGCAAAATCGACACCTGCGACCTTCTGCTTAAGCGGCGTCTTCAGCAGCTTTCCTGCCAGCACCACGCCCGCACCGTCCGGAAGCATCAGCTCCGCGCCGTTGAGCAGCGCGCGCAGCGACGCATCATGCAGCGCCTCATACGCGATCTCGGCGTTCGGCGTTACCACGCACGCCGGCTCTGTGCCAAGCAGCAGCTCCTGCGCGCGCGCAAGCGCCTCATCCATTGTTACGTTGTCAAAATGCAGTCCCATGACGTCGGTTTTCATGTGTGGGCACACCTCACCACTTTATTTACGCTGATTTTACCACATCCAGCCGGATTTGTCTATGCACTGCGGGAAATCTGCCGATTTTGCCGCGACACGTGTTTCACATTTCGCCGCGGCGGCATAAACTGTTATGAAAGCCCCTGCTTTCAATCTGATTCAAGGAGGTAGACGCAATGTCTGATACCAGTCGGCAGGAGCCGTCCTGTGATCTGCGCGGCATCAAAGAGGCCGTGTGTGTCCATACAGACAAAATTACGGACAGCTGTCTGGCCAAGGATTGCATTGAAGATCTGCGCGTGTACTTAACGCTGGACTCTCAAACTGCGCTGGATGCCGCAACAAGCGCACGTGCACGGTATGTCGAGCTCATCCATGTCTGCATTCAGGTGGAGAGCGTCCCGTACAACACCGGCCATTTTACCGTAGACATTGTCTATTACTATCGTGTGGTTGGCGAAACGTGTGTCCCGAACGGCTGTCCAAACACCATCACCGGTCTTGCCGTTTTCTCAAAGCGGCTGGTGCTGTTTGGCGGCGAGAGCAGCGCCAAGACCTTTGTCAGCCGCGAGTGCGCCTGTGTCAGCCGCCAGAGCATCGCAAACTGCGCCGCACCGACTGCCGTGGTCGAGGTCGTTGACCCGATTATTCTCGGCTCCGGTGTACAGGAGGCGTGTTCGTGCTGCTGCACGCCCGAAACGCCGGTCATCCCCGAGGCGATTCTCGCCTGCTTTGACCAGGAGCTGGTGCTGAAGGGCGAGTGCCGCAGACTGATGGTCACGATCGGGCAGTTTTCCATCACGCGTTTGCAGCGTGCAACGCAGCTGCTCATCCCGACGTTTGACTACTGCATCCCCAGCAAGCAGTGCGCGCAGAGCGGCGTCGCCGGAGCGGAAAGCCCCTGTGACATGTTCAGCCAGATCGAGTTCCCCATCGACGCATTCTTCCCCACAAAAAATGACGGCTGCATCCCGCCGTCGCAAAGCTGCACCGCCTGCGCCAGAACAGCCGGCAGTTGAGCAAAAAACAGCGCCGCCCGCGGCGCTGTTTTCTTTGTGCAAATACAAAAAGTCGCCGCGAACCGGC
>CAZPYW010000076.1:0-7631 GCA_964590095.1 uncultured Oscillospiraceae bacterium
GTCGGGCAGCTCTCGGCGCATGCGCCGCAGTCGGTACAAAGCGCATAATCAATACGCGCCACGTTGTTTTCCACGCGAATCGCGCCCGACGGACAGACCTTTTCGCACTTCTTACAGCCAATGCAGCCGTTGCTGCACGCCTTGCGCGTCAGCGCGCCCTTGTCCTGGTTGGAGCAGCGCACCGTGCTGTGCATCCGCGCCGGAAGGATGCGGATCAGACTCTGCGGACAGGCCGCCGCACACAGGCCGCAGCCGGTGCAGAGCTGTGCATCCACCTCGGCAACGCCGTGGTTGAGCCAGATTGCCTCCTGCGGGCAGACGCCTGCGCAGTCCCCCATGCCAAGGCAGCCATAGACGCAGCTTCCCGCGCCGCCAAACAGCTGCTTTGCCGCCGCACAGCTTTTGATGCCGTGATAGCTGGCACGCACAGCCGTCGCCTCACACGTTCCGGCGCAGTGAACCAGCGCCCGCATCTTTTCCGCTTCCTCTGCCGCAACGCCCAGAACGGCGGCCAGCTTCTGCGCCGCCTCGTTTCCGCCGGGGACGCAGAGGTTTGTTTTCGTACCTGGCTCAAGCAGCGCTCTGGCATAGCCGTCACAGCCGCTGAAGCCGCACGCGCCGCAGTTTGCCCCGGGCAGACATTCCCGCAGGGCGGGAAAGCGTTCATCCTCATGCACGGCCATGACCGCCGACGCAACAGAAAGCCCCACTGCGCAGATCAGACCGATGATGCTGACCGCAAGAATCGGGATCAGAATTTCCATTCCCGCACCCCCTTAACCGAACAGCCGGTCAAGCACGCCGGCAAAGCCAAAGAACGACAACGACACGATTGCCGCCGAAACCAGCGTGATCGGCAGTCCCTCAAACGACTTGGGCGGCTTGGCCTCGGCCACGCGTGAACGCACGCCCGAGAACAGCACCATCGCCAGGAAGAAGCCCGAGCCGCAGCCCAGCGCCGTCAGAAGCGAATCGCCATAGGAAAGGCCGTCGGAAATGTTGTTCATCGTCACGCCCAGCACGCCGCAGTTTGTCGTGATCAGCGGCAGATACACGCCCAGCGACTTGTGCAGCGCGGGAATATAGCGCTTGAGCACAATCTCAACCAGCTGCACCAGCGCGGCGATGACCAGAATGAAGACGACCGTCTCCATGTATGTAAAATCGATTTTCCCTGCCAAAAGCAGATGATAGATCGGCCAGGTGACCGCCGTGGCCAGCACCTCGACAAAGATGACCGCAAGGCTCATGCCGGTTGCCTGATCGAGCTTCTTTGAAACACCCAGAAACGGGCAGATGCCCAGGAACTTGACCAGCACATAGTTATTTGTGATGGCCGCCGTCAGAATCACAAAAATCAGATGCTTCATTGCGCTGCACGCTCCTTTCCGCACGCGCCGCCGCAGCCTGCGCAGTCGGCACAGCCGAATTCCTTCTTCTTGATCGCTCGGCCGTGCGTCAGCTTGTTGACCAGTGCGATCATACAGCCATAGACGAAGAAGCCGCCCGGCGCCATGGTCAGAATTCCGATCGGATTCTCACGCAGCCACGGGATGGGAATGCCGCACCAGCTGCCTGCGCCGAAGACCTCACGGATGGAGCCCATCGCCACCAGCGCCAGCGTAAAGCCAAGCCCCATGCCAAGGCCGTCGATGGCCGAGTCCACCACGCCGTGCTTATTCGCGTACATCTCCGCGCGGCCAAGAATGATGCAGTTGACCACGATCAGCGACAGATACACGCCCAGCGACTGGTACAGGCTGAACGCATACGCCTCCATCAGCAGCTCGACCACTGTGACAAAGCCCGCGATCAGCACGATATAGCACGGAATACGCACGCGATCCGGAATCACATTGCGCAGCGCAGAGATCGCCATGTTGGACAAAATCAGGACGATGGTCGCCGCGATGCCCATGCCGAACGCCGCCGTGACCGAGGTCGAGATGGCAAGCGTGGGACACGTGCCCAGCACCAGCACAAAAACAGGATTTTCCTTGATCAGACCCTTGATCAGGTTTTGCAGCTTGCTCATCCCTCTGCCTCCTTTATGCTCTCATATGCGGCAAAGGCAGCCTGCACACAGCCCTCATATGCCTCTGAGGTGATGGTGGCGTGTGAAATGGCATCCACGCCCGCAAGCGACGCGTCCTTGCCGATGTACTGTGATGTATAGCTCTCCTCGGCGGTTTTTCCGCCAAGCGTGCTGGTTTCGCCCGATACATCCAGCGTCTGTACGCTGATGATCGTGCCGTCCGTTCCAATGGCGCACAGCACCGAGATCGTGCCGCCAAAGCCCTTGCCCTCGGTGGTGAAGACATAGCCGCAAAGCGCGCCGTCCGCCTCTGCGGCATAGGCACTTACAACGCCCTCGCCCAGCGGCTGCGTGAGGGGCGCAAAGCTCTCGGCCTGCGGAATCAGCGCGCGGCGCGCGTTGTCCTCGCGCAATGCTGCATTGGCGCTGGATACCGGCGCAGTGAAGTGGTTGACCACGGCCAGCGCGGCAGAAATGACGATGCAGATGACCAGCAGCACCACGATACTTTTGAGAATGTCGCGTTTTTCGTTCACACTCATGCCTTTACACCTCCAAACGGCTTCGTCCGTGTCCAGCGGGAGAGATACGGCGTCAGAATGTTCATAAACAAAATGGCAAACGACACACCCTCGGTGTACGAGCCATAGACGCGGATGAGCACCGTGAGCAGTCCCGCGCCAAAGCCAAAGAGCACACGCCCCCATGTGGTGGACGGCGTGGTGCTGTAGTCGGTTGCCATGAAGATCGCGCCCAGCAGCAGGCCGCCCGAAAGGATCTGCACCAGCGGCTGCTGCCCCAGCAGCGCCGTCAGGATAAAGACCGTTGCAACGTAGACAACCGTCGTATGCCACCGGATGACGCGCCGCAGCAGCAGATACGCAAAGCCCAGCAGCAGCGCCGGCGTACATGTTTCCCCGATACAGCCGCCGTAGCTGCCCAGAAACAGCGTCAGAAGCTCGGGCGCAGTCTCGCCTGCGCGCACCATTGCAAGCGGCGTGGCGCTGGACACGGCGTCGGGATAGACCCAGGCGGTCATGGTGCCGGAGAAGGCCAGCAGCATGACGATACGCGCCGTGATGGCGGGGTTTGCAAAGTTTTTGCCGATGCCGCCAAAGAGCATTTTGACCACCACGATGGCAACCACACTGCCAAAGGCAGCCTGCCACAGCGGGATGGACACCGGCAGGTTAAAGGCCAGCAGCGTGCCTGTCACGGCGGCGGAGAGATCTCCGATCGTGCTTTTCATGCCGCAAAGCCGCTCATACCCCCACTCGGCCAGCACACAGCAGCCCACGCAGACCGCCGTGACCAGCAGCGCGCGCCAGCCAAAGATCACGACCGCCGCAATCAGTGCCGGAAGCAGCGCGATCAGCACATCGCGCATGATGACGCGCGTGGTGCATTTCGTGCTCATATGCGGGGAGGGTGATAGAATCTGATTCATTTTGCCGCCTCCTTCTTTTCTGTCTCGGCAGCCTGCTTCTTTTTCAGTGCCGCGACCTGCGCCTTGGCCAGTCGGTTTGTCTGTACCAGCGGCCGGTGCGCAGGACAGCCAAAGCTGCAGCAGCCGCATTCCATGCAGAGGTTGACCTTCAGCTCAGCCAGCCGCGCAACGTCACCGGCCAGATAGGCCGTTTCCATTTCACACGCCATCAGATTCAGCGGACAGTGCTCGATGCACCGGCCGCAGCGGATGCACGCCGTCGGCTCGGGCGGCACCGCCTCCTTTTCGCCAAAGGCCAGAATGGCGTTTGTGTTTTTCAGAATCGGCTGCTCCAGATCCGGTACCGCCGTCCCCATCATCGGCCCGCCGTAGAGCACCTTGCGCGGCTCCTGAATAAAGCCGCCGCAGGCCTCAAACACGTCGCGCATCCGCGTGCCGATGGGAACCAGAACGTTTTTCGGCTCACGCACCGCCGTACCGGCCACCGTGACGCACTTTTTGACCAGCGGAAGCCCCGTCCGGCAATAGCGCGCGATGGAGGAGATGGTGGTACAGTTGAGCACGATCACGCCCACATCGATCGGCAGCTTGCCCTCTGGGATGATGCGCCCCGTCAGATTGTAGATCAGAACCTTTTCGCCGCCCTGCGGATAGAGCGAGCGCAGCGTGCGCACCTCCATTCCGGCCTCATGCTCGACCAGCTTCCGGTACAGCCGGATGCAGGACGGCTTGTTGTCCTCGATACCAAAGATGATTTTCGGCACCTTGAGGAATTTTTGCAGCATCCGGCAGCCCAGAATCACGTCACTGGAATATTCCATCATGGCGCGCGTGTCCGAGGTGATATACGGCTCACACTCGGCGGCGTTGACCAGAATGTACTCGACCTGATCGAGATTTTTGACCGTCAGCTTGACGACCGTGGGAAAGCCCGCGCCGCCCAGGCCGACCAGACCGCTGGCACGCACCGCGTCCAGAAAATCCTGCATTGTCTCAAGCTTTGGCGGCTGTAGCCCCTCCCAGCGCTCATCCCTGCCGTCGGACGCGATCTCGACCACCTGACCCATGCGTCCGGCCGCATTGCGGCGCTCCTCGATCTTTGTCACCGTACCCGACACGCTGGCATAGATCGGCGCCGAAACAAAGCCGCCTGCCTCACCGACCAGCTGTCCTACCTTGACCGTGTCGCCCACCTTGACCACCGGCCGCGCCGGTACGCCGATGTGCATCGTCATCGGCAGCACCACCGACGCGGGCGAGTCCAGACGTTTCGTCCGGATGGCCGCCGTGTGCTTGCGCTGCGGCACCTGAATGCCGCCCAGATTTCGCTTCCCTATCAAAAAAATGCCCCCTCTTTTTCCGCGGCGGCGCAGCGCGCACCGCCGATTGATCTCATTTCCTGGCTTCCTCCGGCAGCCGCCGCAGCACCAGCTGCGCGCAAAGGCCGGTAAACGCGCCGGTCACGATCCCCGCCAGCAGCAGCACCGGCAGATAGTACGCCAGCGCCGCCGTTCGGGTGATTCCCACTGCAACAGCCAGCTGTGCCAGATTGTGCGCCATTGCGCCAAACACGCTGACCACCCACAGCTGCTGCGCTGGAATGCGGCGCAGCGCAAGGCGCATCACCGCCAGCGCCAGAAGTCCGCCCGCCAGACTGTAGAAAAACGCCATCGTCTGTCCGGTCAGCAGGCACCCCAGTGTCACACGCGCCAGTGTAAGCCCCAGCGCCCAGAGCCCGCCGCAGCGGCAGAGCGCAAACAGCGTAAATACATTGCTGAGTCCCGGCTTGATGCCCGGGATGGCCGTCAGCGGCGGCAGCTGCGACTCGATCACAAATACCACCAGTGCCGCCGCCGTCAGCGCCGCGCAAAGTGCAAGCGTATGTGTCTTTCCCCGTCTCATCTATCCTCCCGCGCCGCTTACGGCGTCGATCTGCGTCGGCTTTGCATTTATCCACCGGATGCTCAGCCGGTTCGGCAGGCACACAATGGGAAGCGCGTTTTCCCGCAGATCGCCGTGCCGCACACAAAGCTGATCGGGGCACTGCGCCGAGACCACGCGCACGCCGCCGGTCGATACCTCGATCACATTTACGCCCGCCGCGCCCTCGACCGTGACGGTCTGCACCGTCTCTTCCGGCGTCAGCACGTACAAAAGCGTGCCGTCCTGATAGATTCCGACCTGCGTCCCGCCGCCCTGCGGCAGCAGCAGCCAGAGCGCAAGCAGGACTGCCGCCAGCGCGGCAAAGAGCAGCACCCAGCTTCTCGTTTTCATCTTCTCAGCACCTCGTACGCCTCCTCACAGAAAAAGCGCCCCTCCAGCCCCTGTGTGACCACGATCTTACGCGCGTCTGTCATCCAGACCGCGTCAAATTCATCCGCGTGCGCCCGCCAGAAGCGCTCTGCCTGTTCCTCGCCCATGACAAACAGCGCCGTGGAGAGCGCGTCAGCCAGCGTATCGTCTGCGCAGATAATGCTGACCGAGCATAGTCCGCTGCGTGCGGGCTTTCCGGTCTGCGGGTCGAGAATGTGCCAGTAGTCCACGCCGTCCTGCGTGAAAAAGCGCTGATACCCGCCCGAGGTGACGACCGCTTCATCTGCAACCGAGACCGTGCAGAACCAGCTTTTCGTATCCATGGGGTCGGCAATGGCAACCGTCCAGTCTGCGCCGTCCGGCTTCTGCCCGATCACGGCCACATTCCCGCCGAGTGAAAGCAGCCCCGACTGTACGCCGTACTCCCGAAAGACGCTGCGCAGCCTTGACGCGGCATAGCCCTTGCCAATGCCGCCCAGATCAAGTGCAAAGCCCGCAGGCAAAGAAACCCTGTCGCCATTCACGGCAACCTGCTCCCAGCCGGTCTGTCCCAGAAGCGCCGCCAACTCATCGTCCGCCGGCACGCGATAAGCGCCGCCTGCAAAGCCCCATGCCCGCATCAGCGGCAGAAGCGTCGGGTCATACGCGCCGTCTGTCTCAGCCGCCGCTGTGCAAGCAGCGGCGATCAGCTCCGCCGTCTCGTCTCCCACCGTCTCGGTCTCACCCGCGTTCAGACGGGAAATCACACTCTCGGGCGACTGCGCCGAAAGCAGCGCATCCAGCCGCGCAAGCTCCTGCGCGGCGGCGTCCAGTGCCGCCTCGCCCTGCGCGCCATAGCCCGTCAGCTGCATGACCGTGTCCATGGCAAAAACCTCACGCGTGTGCGCCGTCCTTGCCGCGCAGCCGCAGAGGCACAGCATGAAAAAAGGCAGGACAAGCGCGCCGAGTCTGCTCGTAAAGCGCATTGTCCCACCATCCTTTCTGCCGTCTATCTCAAAAATATGATGTCGTATTCCATCTTTGCTATAACTGTAATCCATTTTCTTCGAAAAATCAAGTTTTTTCTTGTTTTGATATAAATTTAGCGATATTTCATCTCTAAAAATCGCTATCAATATATCGATAGAAAAGGATTTATAAGGATAAAGCTGTACTTTTCTTCCTGTTTCCCCGTTTTTTGCGTCTCCTTTGCTCCAAAAACATACAAAAGTCCCCTGTTTGCTGCCGCATACAGGGGATGTCCGTATACAGACTTTTCATGCAATTGCTCAGGGATTGCGGCGGGGCTGATACAGCAGCCTGTCCAGAACAGCCGCGCGCTTCATGTACACATAAAGCGGAACGCCCAGCACGTACAGCACGACCGCCTCTCCAAGCGCGACCTCACCGCCCATGACGGCAAATCCCTCCCAGAACAGCGCAGACGGCATGTAGACCCAGGAGAGCATCGCGCCGACCAGCGCCGCATTGGACAGGATCGTGGGGAGCGGCAAAAGCCATGTGCTTTTGAGCCGCAGCGTCAGCAGACAGCCCAGCAGCGTTGCCGCCGTCCCGATGATAATGTCCAGCGCCGAGACGGTGGAAAAAAAGTTGGCGATCAGACAGCCGAGCGTCAGCCCCAGCGTCAGCGACGGCTCCAGACAGACCAGCAGACACATCGCATCGGCGATCCGGAACTGGATGTTGCCGTAGGCAAAGGACGAGGTCAGGATGGTAATGCCGACATAAAGGCCGGCAGCGACGCCGCTGAGGGCGATTTGCTTGGTAGTCAGTTTTTTCATAATAATCCTCATTGTTTTTTATGCCTGCACGCAAAGCGGGCAGGTTTTGCGCCCA
>CAZPYW010000077.1:0-7375 GCA_964590095.1 uncultured Oscillospiraceae bacterium
ATGAAAAAATATCCAAGCGGGTGCAAAAAATACCCATTCGATTTGTGCAATATTACTTCTTTACATTATCGCATTATCATGGTAAAGTATTAGCACGATAACGAAACAACAAACGCGCATCGCGCACCGCTTCTGACAGGAGGAAAAGAAAATGAAAAAGATGATCGCCATCACCCTGAGCCTGCTCATGCTCTTTACGCTCGTTGCCTGCGCGGCAAAGCCCGCAGCAAGTGAAACACAAAGCGACATGAGCTATGTGAAAGAAAAAGGAACGCTGGTTGTCGGTATCACCGACTTTGCCCCGATGGACTATCAGGACGAGTCGGGCGAGTGGATCGGCTTTGACGCCGACATGGCCAAGGGCTTTGCCGAATCGCTTGGCGTTTCCGTTCAGTTCGTTGAGATCGACTGGGACAGCAAAATCATGGAGCTGGATGCCAAGACGATCGACTGTGTCTGGAACGGTATGACGCTGACCGATGAGGTCACCAGTGCCATGGCCTGCTCCAATGCCTACTGCAACAACTCACAGGTCGTGATCGTTCCGGCGGACAAGGCTGCAAGCTATCAGGATGTGGAAAGCTGCAAGGAGCTCAGCTTCGCCGTTGAGGCCGGCTCCGCCGGTAAGGCCGAGGTTGAAAAGCTGGGCTACACCTTCACCGAGGTCAAGGATCAGGCCACCGCACTGATGGAGGTCGCGGCCGGCACGGCTGACGCGGCAGTCATCGACTCGCTGATGGCGGGCGCCATGGTTGGCGAGGGCACCGGCTATGCAGACCTGTGCTTCACCGTCAGCCTGAATGAGGCAGAGGGCGAACAGTACGGCGTCGGCTTCCGCAAGGGCTCTGATCTGGCACAGGCGCTGAACGACTACTTCGCTGCAAGCTATGCTGACGGCTCGATGAAGACCTGCGCGGAAACGTATGGCATTCAGGCTGCGCTGATTGCACAGTAATTGACACGCGGACTGAAAGCCGCTATGATAATATCGCGTCCGGCTCCCCGACGAATCGTGTCGGGGAATCGGCGCGTCTTTCCGGCTGTTGCCGATCAAACTTGACAGGAGCTTTCCATGACGACATTTGCTGAACAATTTCCGATTGTCTTTCAGGCACTGAACGTCGGCTTTTTGCAGACGCTCAAGCTGTTTTTCATCACGCTGGTCGGCGCGATTCCGCTGGGACTGGTCATCTCCTTCGGCTCGATGAGCGAGTGGGCGGCGTTTGGCTTTCTGCGTCCGGCGCTGCTGCGCCGTATGCCGCCCGAGGGCAGCCGTACACGCACGCAGCGCTTCTGGCTGCGGCTGGTCACCGACTTTAAGCCGGTTCGGCTGCTTACGCGCCTTGTGATCTGGGTGGTGCGCGGTACGCCGCTGATGCTCCAGCTGCTGGTCATCTACTACTTCCCGGGGCTGGTGCTGAAAAATAACGTCTGGGGCAGCGGCGAGATGGGACGCTTTGTCGCCTCGTGCGTGGCGTTTGTCTTTAACTACGCCTGCTATTTTTCCGAGATCTACCGCGGCGGCATCCAGGGCGTCCCCAAGGGACAGCAGGAGGCCGGTCAGGTGCTGGGCATGACCAAAACACAGATTTTCTTCAAGGTCACGCTCCTGCAAATGATCAAACGCATTGTTCCCCCCATGTCCAATGAGATCATCACGCTGGTCAAGGACACCTCTCTTTCGCGCATCATCGCCCTGCAGGAGGTCATCTGGGCAGGACAGGCGTTTATGAAGGGCTCACAGGGTATTTCCGGCGCGATCTGGCCGCTGTTCTTCACCGGCGTATACTATCTGATCTTCAGCGGCGTGCTGACGCTTCTGCTGGGCTGGGCTGAGCGGAAGCTGGATTATTTCAAGGCGTAGGAGGACTGCACATGCCCGTATTAGAGGTACAAGATCTTCGAAAAACATTTGAAAACCACACCGTTGTCCTGCGCGGCATTGATTTTTCGCTGGAAAAGGGCGAATCCGTGGCCATCATCGGCTCATCCGGCAGCGGCAAGACCACGCTGCTGCGCTGTCTGAATTTTCTGACGCGGCCGGATGCCGGACGCATCGTGGTAAACGGAGAGACGCTGTTTGACGCGGCTGACCCCGAGACACAGCGCGAAAGCGAAATCCGCAGGAAGCGGCTGCATTTTGGTCTGGTGTTCCAGAATTTTAACCTGTTCCCACAGTATACAGCGCTGGAAAACGTCATGCTGGCCAGCGAGCTTCTGGCAAAGGAGCGCGAGGATTACCGGCATGAGAAGAAAGAAATCCATGCACGCATCCGTGCGCAGGCAGAGCAGCTTCTGACGGATGTCGGTCTGCGGGAGAAGATGGGGCTGTATCCGCACCAGCTCTCCGGCGGCCAGCAGCAGCGCGTTGCTATCGCACGGGCGCTGGCGTTACAGCCGGACGTGCTGTGCTTTGATGAGCCGACCAGCGCGCTTGACCCCGAGCTGACCGGCGAGGTACTGCGCGTCATCCGCGGCCTTGCAGACCGGCATATGACCATGATCATCGTGACGCATGAGATGGCGTTTGCGCGCGACGTGGCTGACCGCGCCATTTTCATGGACGGCGGCACGATTGTCGAGCAGGGCGCGGCGCGCGAGCTGATCGAGCATCCGCGCGAGGCACGCACCCAGCGCTTCCTGGCGCGCTATGCCTCCAATGCTGCGGAATAATATGCATGAATAAATGAATATTCAAAGCGCCTCCGGCCGGACAGCATATCCGGCTGGAGATCTGTTTTATGCATGAATTTCTGAATATATACGTGCGTTTGTGAATAACGACGGAAGAGCAACGGGCGTCCAGCGCAAGCTTGTGCAAATTACCATGCAAAAAACAGTTGATTTTTATGCATATGGCGTGTATACTTATGAACATAAAAACAAGCCAACCAAACGGAGGGTACAAAAATGAAAAAGATTCTTGCTATCATGCTTTGCCTTGCAATGCTGCTTACGCTGGCCGCCTGTGCCAGTAAGAGCGAAACACCTGCCGCCGACGCACCCGCTGAGGATGCCTCGTCCGCTGCCGAAGCGCCCGCTGCTGATGCTCCCGCTGCAGAGGAGCCCGCTGCCGAGGAAAATGCAGAGAACACCTACAACACCGTCGTTGCCGGTACGCTGACCGTCGCTACCAGCCCCGACTTTGCACCGTATGAATTCTACGCCATCGACGAAAACGGCGATCCCGTTCTGGCGGGCTTCGATCCGGCGCTGGCACAGTACGTTGCCGATTATCTGGGTCTGACGCTTGAGGTTGTCCCGATGGACTTTGACGGCGTTCTGGCCGAGCTTGCAAACGGCACCGTTGACCTTGGCATGGCCGGTCTGTCTCCCGACCCCGATCGTGCCGATGCAATGGACTTCTCCGATATCTACTACATGGGCGGCCAGTCCTTCGTCTGTGTTCAGGACAATAAGGACATGTTCACCGACCTGGCTTCCACCAACAAGGCTGAGTACTCCATCGGCGCACAGACTGGCTCCATCCAGGTCGATCTGGCCAAGGAAAACAGCCCCGATGCCGACATCGTTGAGCTGACCAAGGTCACCGATATCATTGCCGAGCTGATCACCGGCAAGCTGGACGGCGCTTACATCGAGACCGCTGTTGCCGTCAGCTATGCGCAGAACTACCCCGAGCTGTGCGTCCTGCTGGACGTTCCCTATGATGTTGCAGGCTCTGCAATCGGCGTTGTCAAGGGCAATGACGCACTGCTGGCCGGTGTCAATGAGGCCATCGCCGCGGCGCTTGCCGACGGCAGCATGGACAACTTCGTCGCCACCGCCAACGAGCTGGCAAGCGGCAACGTCTATGAGGGTCTGCTTGACAACTACGAGGGCTAAGGGTATACTAAGTCTGTAAAAGGCGCGAAAATCCAAACCATTGATGAAAAAACCTCAAAAACAATGACCGCCATGATCCTCCCCTGATCGGGAGGATTTTGGCCGGTTTTACGGAGGACTTTGGCGCGCGAAACTGAACATAAACATAAAGGAGCAAACCCATGCTTTCTGCCGCAAAATTTGCAAAAACCTTTCAGTACATGACGCTGTTCTGGCAGGGCGTTGCCTGTACGGTGTCGCTGTCGGCGCTGACGGTCGTGTTCGGCTTTATTCTGGCGCTGATTCTGGCCATGGCGCGGCTGTCCGATCTGACGGCCTATCGGCTGATGTCCACACGCACGCAGCGGAGGCTGCAAAATAAGGGCGGCTTCCTGTACGCGCTCAGCCGCTTCAACCCGATCAAGTTCCTTGCTACGGCCTATGTTGAAATTTTCCGTGCCACGCCGATGCTGGTACAGCTGTTCATCATCTATTACGTGGTCTTTGCCGATATCAAGGTGCTCCCGGGCTTCAAGCTCTTCGGCTTCATCCGCTTTGACCGCTTCTTCCCGGGCGTGGTGGCGCTGGCGCTCAACTCGGGTGCATACCTGTCCGAGATCATCCGTTCCGGCATCCAGTCGATCGACGGCGGCCAGACTGAGGCGGCCAGAAGCCTTGGCATGAGCCAGTGGCAGAACATGCGCTATATCGTCCTGCCGCAGGCGATCAAGAATATCCTGCCTGCCATTGCAAACGAATTTGTCACCATCATCAAGGAGTCCTCCATCTGCTATACCATCGGCGTGCAGGACATCATGAGCGCCGTGGCCAGTGTCAAGGGCGCGACATTCTCGATTGCCGAGCCGCTGGTCATTGCAACGGCACTGTACTTCTGTCTGACGTTCCCCACCTCCAAGATCATCGCGCACTTTGAAAAGAAGATGAGCGCAGGTGACAACCGCAACGGCATCGAAGCGGCAAAGCGCGCACAAAAGCGCGGCCCGCTGCGTAAAGAAGGCACACAGAATACATAAGGAGGCGCAAGAGATGAAAAACACGCTGATCCAGGTACAAAACCTGAAAAAGTATTACAATCGCGGCGCGATCAAGGCGCTGGATGATGTTTCTGTCGAGATCGACCGCGGCGAGGTCGTGGTCATCATCGGCCCGTCCGGAAGCGGCAAATCCACGCTGCTGCGCTCGCTGAACCTGCTTGAGCAGCCCACCGACGGCAGCATCCTGTTTGACGGCGTGGACATCACGAAGAAGCGCGAAAAGGGCGCCGATGGCCGGATGCGCAAGCTGAATCTGGACGAGCACCGCCAGAAGATGGGCATGGTGTTCCAGCACTTCAATCTCTTCCCGCACATGACCATTCTGGACAACATGACGCTCGCGCCGATCAAGGTCAAGCACATGCCCAAGGCCGAGGCTGAGGAAAAGGCAATGAAGCTGCTTGCACGCGTGGGTCTGGATGACCGCGCCGACGCGTATCCCATCCAGCTCTCCGGCGGCCAGAAACAGCGTGTGGCCATTGTCCGCGCGCTGATGATGGAGCCTGAGGTCATGCTGTTTGACGAGCCGACCAGCGCGCTCGACCCCGAAATGGTGGGCGAGGTGCTTGAGGTCATGAAGGAGCTGGCGCGCACCGGTATGACCATGGTCGTGGTCACGCACGAGATGGGCTTTGCCCGCGAGGTTGGCAGCCGCGTGCTGTTCATGGCCGACGGCAAGCTGGTCGAGGAGGGCACGCCTGAGCAGATTTTCCGGAATCCGCAAAGCCCGCGGCTTCAGGATTTCCTGGCAAAGGTTCTCTGATGATGCGTTTGGCCGCGCATGTCAGCCGGTCAAAAACAGATCAAAAGCGCAAAACAGGCGGCGTCTTACGTTGGACGCCGCCATTTTAGCCATTTTATCGGGAGGAAATACGATGGACAAAAACGGTCTTTTTACCTATCTGGATACACATGCTGCGTTTTTTACCGAGCTGAGCGACTGGCTCTGGGCGCATCCGGAGCTTTCACTGTGTGAGTGTCAGTCCGCGGCGCACTACTGCGATGCACTGGAACAGCTGGGCTTTCACGTGGAGCGCGGCATTGCCGGAATCGAAACGGCATTTTGCGGAAGCTATGGCTCCGGCAGGCCGGTGATCGGCATTCTGGGCGAATATGACGCGCTCTCCGGCCTTTCGCAGCAGGCGTGCGCCGTGACGCAGGAGCCGGTTGAGGCCGGCGGCGCCGGTCACGGCTGCGGCCACAACCTGCTTGGCGCGGGCGCGCTGGCTGCGGCGGCGGCGATCCGCGCATATCTGGAGGAAAAGGGCGAGGGGAGCGGTACCGTTATTTTCTATGGCTGTCCCGGCGAAGAGGGCGGCGCAGGCAAGGCGTTTATGGCGCGCGAGGGCATGTTCCGCACGCTGGATGCGGCGCTGACGTGGCATCCGTCCGACGTCAACGAGGTCGTGACGGGAAGCTGCCTCGCCTCTTATCAGGTGGAGTACCGCTTCCATGGCGTGGCTGCGCATGCGGCGGGCTGTCCGCATCTGGGGCGCAGCGCACTGGACGCGCTGGAGCTGATGAACATGGGCGCACAGTTCCTGCGCGAGCATATCCCGCCGCACAACGGACTGCACTATGCCATTACCGATGCGGGCGGGCGCTCGCCAAACGTTGTGCAGCCGACGGCGCAGGTGCTGTACATGCTGCGCAGCGACAGCGTGCCGAATATTCTAAAGCTGGCCGAGCGCGTGGACGATCTGGCACGAGGCGCGGCCATCATGACCGGTACAAGCTTTACGCGCCGCTTCATCGACGGAACGGCAGACGTGCTGCCAAACCGCGTGCTGGAGGAGCTGGCCTATGAGAATTTTGCCGCCGCGCAGCTGCCGCAGTATACACCCGATGAGATTTCCTATGCACAGGCGATCACCGATACCTGTACGCCGGATGGCGTGGTCGGCTTTGCCTCGGGCTTTGACGCGGAGATTGCGGATTTTGCACGTGCAGCCTCAGATGACGGCAAAAAGCCGATCAATGATTTTCTCATGCCGCTGTGGCATTCCGGCATGATTTCGGCCGGTTCGACCGATGTGGGCGACGTCAGCCGCCAGACGCCCACGCTGCAGATCCACACGGCCACCTGGCCGTCATGGACGCCCGGGCACAGCTGGCAGGCTGTATCCGCCGGAAAAAGCAGCATCGCGCACAAGGGAATGCTCCTGGCGGCGCGCGTGCTGGCCGCCACGGCGTGGGAGCTGTATGAGCAGCCCGCGCTGCTTACCGCCGCCCGCGCAGCATTTACAAAGGCAAACCGCGACGGCTACGTCTGCCCCATTCCGGCAGACGCCAAGCCGGTCGTTGCCGGATAAGCTGACCCTGCGCAGCAGCTGCTGCGCAGGGCTTTTGCCGCCCAGAGGGCGGCATTTTTCTGCGCCCAAAGGGCGCAAAAGCCGCACGCGCCGCGTGCGGGGGCGCTTTTTCAACGTTTCACGTTGGAGAGATCACTTTTGCAAACTTGCAATTGCCCTTGCTCCGCAGGCATACTTTTTCTG
>CAZPYW010000078.1:0-7333 GCA_964590095.1 uncultured Oscillospiraceae bacterium
GAGCCGATCTGCAGATAGCTCTTGCCGCGCATGGTGGCTGCGGCAACGGCTGCGCGGCCGAAGCGGAGCAGCTTTTCCTTAACGTCGTCGGGGATTTCCGTGACCTGATCTCTGTCCTGCACCTCGTGGCCATAGATGCCGAATGCGGGCAGACCCTTCTGTGCGTGGGTGGCCAGAACGGAGGCCAGATAGACAGCGCCCGGACGCTCGGTGCCGTTGAAGCCCCAGACGCCCTTGATGGTCATGGGATCCATGTCCATGGTCTCTGCGCCGTAGCACCAGCAGGGGGTGACGGACAACGTGACGGCAACGCCCTCGCGCTTGAACTTCTCTGCGCACGCAGCCGACTCGGGTACGCGGCCGATCGAGGTGTCTGCCATGACAACGCGGACATGCTCACCGTTGGAGTAGTACAGATTTTCCTCAAACAGTTTCTTTGCAGCCTCGGCCATGGCCATGACCTGACCCTCAAGGCTCTCACGCAGCTGCATGGGGCCTCTTCTGCCGTCGACGATGGGACGGATGCCAATTGCGGGATACTCACCGACATAACGATTCTTTGCCATAGATGAATGTTCCTCCTGTCCATACTCCGCGGCAATGCCGCGGGCGTAAGTGATTATGTATGTATCGACACTGCGGCGCGGCGCGCCGCAACAAGTCTACGAAATAAAACGTGCGGGCTAGACCACCAGCGTGCTTTTCAGCCGTGTCAGCCGCGCGGGGGCGCTGCTGCCCGACATGCGCTCGATCAGATACGAGGCGGCAAGACGGCCAAGCTCCTGCTCATTCTGCTGGACAACCGGCAGAGGCGGCGTCATCATCCGGCACACATCCACGCAGTCATAGCCGAATACGCTGACCTGCGCCGGTATCTGGATGCCGCGTTCACGCGCGGCGGTGATCAGACCAAAGGTGATATCATAGTTGGTGGAAAAAATAGCGGTGGGCGGATCCGGCCGCTCCATCAGCGAGATCAGTCCCTGATAGCCGGTGGCAAATGCGTTTTCGCCGCTGAGCACCAGCGAGTCATCGTAAAACACGCCGTTTTCACTCAGCGCCCGCAGATAGCCGGCCAGACGCTCACGCGCGGTAAAGACCGAACGCGGGCCTGAGATGATGCCGATGCGTGTATGCCCCTGTCCGATCAGGCGCGAGACGGCCTGATAGACCGATTCGGTGTTGTCGGTCAGAACGGTGTCGGTCTGCGCGCCGGAAATCATCCGGTCGACCATTACGACCGGCACGCCGGACTTATCGGTGATCGAGTGGAAATCCTCAAGCGTCAGATTTTCGGGTGCATAGATCAGCCCGTCGATTCCGGTGTTGATCAGGAAGCGCAGGTTGTCCTGCTCCAGACCGTAGTTCGAGTCGTAGCACGAGACAAGGCTGTGATATCCGTTGGCGCGCAGCACGCGGTCAAGCGCCAGCAGCACAGCGCCATAGAACGGCGCGGTCATATCGGGGATGAGAATACCGACGGAGTGACTTTTCTGCGTTTTGAGATTTCGCGCAAAGGGATTGACGCGGTAATCCAGCGCGGAGATGGCCTCACGGATCGCGGCGGCATTTTTCTCACGTACCACACCGCCGTTGAGGTATTTTGAAATGGTGGACGGCGCCACGCCTGCGCGTTCGGCGACATCTTTGATGGTTGCCATAAGTTCCTCACAAAAGACGAATCGATTCACTTTAGAGTGCTAAACAAAGAAAAGAAACCAGTCCTTTTCCTCTGCTATTCTATTCTAGAGAAAAAAGTTTGTCACGTCAATACAAAAAAATAAAAAAATATCTTGATTTTTATTGTCACATTGTTTATAGTGGTGATAGAACAAGTGTCCGGATGGGCATTTCGTTGTTTCAACTAAAACGAATCGATTCGTTTTGTGAACTTTAACATCTATTACGTGAGATACGCAAACAGGAAGGTGATATGGCAATGGCTGAGACAATTCTGCGCATGACCGGTATTCAGAAATACTTCCCCGGTGTCCATGCGCTGGACAATGCACAGCTTGAAGTCCGTGAGGGCGAGGTCATGGCGCTGGTCGGAGAAAACGGCGCGGGTAAATCCACGCTGATGAAGATTCTGACCGGTGTCTATACCAAGGATGCCGGTACGATTGAGCTTTTCGGCAACCCCGTTGAGATCAGCGGCCCCAGAGACGCACAGGAAAAGGGCGTGTGCATCGTGCATCAGGAGCTGAATCTGATGCAGCATCTGACCGTGGCAGAGAACATCTATATTGGCCGCGAGCCGACCAGAGGCATGTTCCTGAACAAGGCAGAACAGAACCGGATGACGGATGAGCTGATGCAGTCGCTGCATCTGAACATCTCCGCAAAGACACCGGTCAAGCAGCTGACCGTTGCCAAGCAGCAGATGGTCGAGATCGCAAAGTCACTCTCGCACAACAACACCAAGCTTCTGGTCATGGATGAGCCGTCCGCGGCGCTGACCGAAAGCGAAATTGAGGATCTGTTCACCTTTATCCGCCGCCTGAAGGCTACGGGCGTGGGTATCATCTATATTTCCCACCGCATGGATGAGCTCAAGCAGATCACCGACCGTATCACCGTCATGCGTGACGGCCAGTACGTCGATACCGTTGAGACGGCCACGACGTCGATCGATCAGGTCGTGCAGATGATGGTCGGCCGCGTCATTTATGAAGAGCCGAAGACGCATTCCAACGTTCCCGCCGACGCACCCGTCGTGCTTGAGGCCGAGCATCTGGTCTCTCCCGACGTCAAGGACGTTTCGTTCCAGCTGCGCAAGGGTGAGATTCTGGGCTTTGCCGGTCTGATGGGCGCCGGCCGTACCGAGACGGCACGTCTGCTCTGCGGCGCTGACCCGCGCGAGCACGGCACCATCCGCATCAATGGCAAAGAGGTCAAGATCCATTCGCCGCGCGACGCTGTTTCCGCCGGTATCGGCTATCTCTCCGAGGACCGCAAGCGCTATGGCCTTTGCCTTGGCCTGTCGGTCGCGGACAACACCGTTATGGCATCGCTTGACAAGTTCACGTCCGGCCCGTTCGTCAACGACCGCAAGATCACCGAGATTTCCAACAGCTATGTGGAAAAGGTTCGCACCAAGACGCCCAACGTCCGTGCTCTGGTACGCAGCCTCTCCGGCGGCAACCAGCAGAAGGTCGTCCTGTCCAAGTGGCTGCTGAAGGACTGCGATATTCTGATTTTTGACGAGCCGACGCGCGGCATCGACGTTGGCGCAAAGAGTGAGATCTACAAGCTGATGAACCAGCTGGCCGAGGATGGCAAGTCCATCATCATGATCTCGTCCGAGCTTCCCGAGCTTCTCCGCATGTCCGACCGCATCGTGGTCATGTGCGAGGGCCGCAAGACCGGCGAGCTTGACATTGCCGAGGCTACACAGGAAAAAGTCATGACGCTTGCGACCAAGCGGGAAGTGGGGTAATCAAAATGCAAACGAAAAAATTGGATATGCAGAAGCTGCTGGCTCCTGCTGCACTGGTCATTCTGTACATCGTGTTCTCGATCTTCGGCAACAACTTCCTGTCGCTGGACATGGTCAAGAACATTCTCGAATCCAGCTATTACATCGGCTTCATGGCCTTTGGTGTTACGTTCATCATCATTACCGGCGGCATCGACCTGTCTCTGGGCACGGTCATGATGTGCGCGGCGCTGCTGGGCGGTTACTTCTTTAAGCTTGGCCTGCCGCTGATCGTCGCAGTTCTGCTGACCATTCTGGTCGGTGTTGTCTTCGGCTTTGTCAACGGCAACCTGATCGCCCGTCTGCACCTGCCTCCCTTCATCGCCACCCTTGGCACCCAGATGATGGCGGCCGGCCTTGGCTCGATCGTCACCAAGGTTCAGTCCCAGACCTGGCCCACCGCTACCGCTGAGATCGGCGGCTGGTTCAAGAAGGTCTTCATCCGCGCCGAGGTCTTCGGCATCAAGGGCTTCCCTGTCGGTGCATTCTGGCTGGTTGGCTTCTTTATCATTGCTACGCTCATCCTGCACAAGACCAAGTTTGGTCGTTATGCATTTGCCATCGGCTCCAACGAGGAGGCCACCCGCCTGTCCGGTATCAAGGTCGATAACTGGAAGGTCGCGGTCTACACCCTGTCCGGCTTCTTCGTCGGTATGTCCGCTCTGTTCTATGCCGCAGCCTACACCACCATCACCCCGGGCACCGGCGCCGGTCAGGAAATGAACGGCATCACCGGCGTTATCATCGGCGGTACCTCGATGGCCGGCGGCTCCGGCTCGATGGTCGGCACGCTCATCGGCGTGTTCATCATGTCTGTTCTGAAGAACGGCCTGTCCTCCTGCGGTCTGCAGGCTCCGTGGCAGACGTTCCTTACCGGTGTTGTCGTCATCGGCGCTGTCCTGCTTGACATTGCCCGTACCAACGCCGCCAACCGCGTGAAGAAGGGCTAAGCCCACACTTCACAATTAAACCGTATTAAACGCACAGCTGCGTTTGATAAAAATATTTAGGAGGAATCATCTAATGAAAAAGATCATCGCTCTGCTTCTGGCAGTTATGATGGTTTTCGCTCTGGTTGCCTGTGCTGCCAAGACCGAGACCCCCGCTGCCACCGAAACTCCCGCTACCGAGACCCCCGCTACCGACGCTCCTGCTGAAGAGCCCGCTGACGAGCCCGCCGCTGAGACCCTGTACATCCCCGTTATGGCTAAGGGCTTCCAGCATCAGTTCTGGCAGGCTGTTAAGGCCGGTGCCGACGCTGCCGCTGCTGATCTCGGCGTAGAGATCTACTTCGACGGCCCCGCTTCCGAGACCGAAATCGACGCACAGGTCAACATGGTCAAGAACGAAATGGCCAAGAACCCCAAGGCTATGGCTCTGGCTGCTCTGTCCACCGACGCTGTCACCGAGATCCTCGAAGAGTGCGCTGAGAAGAACATCCCCGTCATCGGCTTTGACTCCGGCGTTCCCGGCGACACCACCGGCGCTGTTAAGGCTACCGCCTGCACCACCAACGAGACTGCTGCTGCCATCGCTGCTGAAAAGTTCGGCGAGCACGAAGCCCTCGTTGAGGCTATGAAGAACGCTACCTCCGACGCTCCCGTTATCATCGGCTGCCTGTCGCAGGATGCTGTCTCCGCTTCCGTTACCGGCCGTACCACCGGTTTCGTTGACAAGATGTATGAGATCGCTGAGACCTATCAGCCCGGCAAGGTTGCTGTTGAAGGCCATGCAAAGTGGGAAAAGAAGGTTGACGCTCCCGCCATCATCATCGAGGTTGCTATCTCCGCTACCACCGAGGCTACCGCTGTTCAGACCGCTGCCAACTCCCTGCTGGCTATGAACCCTGTTGCGATCTTCTGCTCCAACGAGGGTGCTGTCACCGGCTTCCTGGCTGCTGTTTCCGACGGTGAAGACCTGGCCGAGGGCGGCAAGTACGAGAGCCTGGTTGTTGCCGGCTTCGACGCAGGCGCTGCTCAGAAGAACGCTGTCCGTCAGGGCTGGTTCTATGGCTCCGTCACGCAGGATCCGTATCAGATCGGTTATCAGGCCGTTTCCCTGGCTGTCAAGGCTGCTAACGGCGAAGAAGTCTCCGACGTTGACACCGGCGCTCAGTGGTATGACGCCTCCAACATCGACGACGAGATGATCGCTCTGCTGGTTTACGACTAATCTGTAAGCCGCTGCGAACAGTCGCATAAAGCTCAACCGGCGCCGCAATGCGGCGCCGGTTTTCTGCCTGCGCGCCGGTAAAATGACGCGGCAAAAATTATGATTATGCCGCTGTTTTCCGGCATAAATCAGAGCTTTGGACTTGATTTTTCCAGTGCGTGGATATATAATATGCAAAGAATATCGGAAACGGGAAGCGGGGTGCAAATCCCCCACGATGCCGTCGCTGTGATGCCGAGACTGCGCAAACATGTCACTGGGAAACTGGGAAGACTGCGCCGCCGATGAGACTGAGTCAGAAGACCGCCCGATATTGCCGTGCAGGGCGCTGCGGGTCACAGCTGTCTGTTCAGTCGTGTTCTGCCCCTGCCTGCGCGGATATATTATGGAAGGGGAAAACACCTATGAAAAACAGAAGATTGCTCGTTACGCTGCTGGCTGCTCTGATGCTGCTGGCGCTGCTGGTTGGCTGCGCAGCCAAGCCCGCCAAGACCATCACCGTTGAAGTGACCCACGCCGACGGCACGGTCAAGGAATTCACCATCGGCACGGATGAACAGTATCTGCGCGGCGCACTCGATCAGGAAAAGCTGATCGCCGGCACTGAGACCGAATATGGTCTGTACGTTCTGACTGTTGACGGCGAGACCGTGAACGAGGCCAACCAGGAGTGGTGGGGCTACACCAAGTCCGGCGAATACGTCGATGTCGGCGTTGATCTGTGCGAGATCGCGGACGGCGACCACTACGAATTCACATTCAATATCGGCTGGTAATGCTTGACCAAACGCCCACCTGCGCACGCAGGCGGGCGTTTTTGCACATTGCTTGACAAGACAGCCGGATTCGTGTAAACTGAGGAAAAACACAAGAGAGGTGTGCATATGACAAGGAAAGTGAAAAGCTGGCTGCTTCTGCTCCTGTCGCTGGCGACCATCGTGCTGATGCTGCTGCCATACGGTGCGGTGCTGGAATTTGGCTTCATGGGCGAGAGTGGACAGGTCGAGTATGCGAGACATACCTATTCATATTTCAGTCTGACGCCGTTCGGCTATGCTGATTTTGGGCCGCTGCTCTCGGCTGTGCTCACCTGCGTGCTGGCGGTGCTGGCGCTTTGGTTTTTGCTGCGGGGCAGGGGAATTCGCGCAATTCGCACCGTTTCCGTGCTTGCGTTAGTCGCCTCTCTGCTGCCGCTGGTTGCACACATATGCGGCGCGCCGGTGTATTCCGTCCTTGGCGGCGTGATCTCCGTGCTCCTGCTGGCAATATCGATACTTGCGTTCCGGACATCTAGTAAATAAGACAGGCCGCGCCCATGGCGCGGCCGTTTTGCGCCCAAAGGGCGCAGAATTTTTGCGCGCGAAGCACGCGTCGGCTCCCTTGTCTAAAGGGAGCTGTCAGCCGTAAGGCTGACTGAGGGATTGTCTGTAGGGCGGAACCCATGTGTCCCGCCGTGCCCCCTGTTTCAGCGTCCCACGTTGGAGAGATGCCCTCCTACTTGTATGCAAGTTCCCTTGCTCCGCAGGCATACTTTTTCTGCTGCTCCAGAAAAAGTATGCAAAAAGAAGAGCTGGGGAACGGTTATCTTGCGCGCTGACGCGCGCGATTGGGGAACGGAACGGCGCATTCGCGCCGCTCGTCCTCGCAAGCTCCATATCCCTCGCTTCCGCATAAATGCGAAAG
>CAZPYW010000079.1:0-7236 GCA_964590095.1 uncultured Oscillospiraceae bacterium
CGTTTTTTATTTTGGTACAAGTTTTGCCTTTGGCAAAACTTCCGCTGCGGCGGGTAATTGAACGCGAAAGGAACCCCTGATAGGTTCCTTTCACACAATCCTCCTTTCCGAAACCGGACAGCCGCAAGCATCTATTTTGTACGCCCCGCACAAGAAGAAACACCGTTTGTCTTTTGACAAACGGTGTTTCTTTTCGGTGAAATAAATTCCTTGCGGAATTTGTGAAATACGCTTCGCGCGTGAAATATGACGTTGTCATGTGAAATGCCTGCGGGCGTGAGTGGATAGTTTTTATTTTTGCCGCAGATTTACACCGCACGACTTGCCTCTCCCTTTGGGAGAGGTGGCACGCCGCAGGCGTGACGGAGAGGGGGTGCTTTCGCCCTCTCATGCCGACGCGGAGCGGCGGCTCTTAGCCCGAGGCGTGGTGGCTTTTGCGAAGCAAATGCCGGAAGGACTTTGCGCAGTCAGCACATCAGCTGCGGGATTACAGTGAATACACAAAAGTCCCTTTTGTCGTCAGGCAAAAGGGACTTTTTCGTGGCATGTATCTGCCGCCTGTCCCCTCTGCCGGACGGCAGAAGTTCCAAACACAGGCGCGGCAAATTGTGCAGTCTTACTTTCCGGCCTGCGTCTCGCAGTACAGGCAGCGGTAGATGTGCTCATCGCGGTCGGTGAGCTTGAAAACCTGCGGCAGCTCCTGCTCGACCGAGGTGATGCAGCGGGGGTTTTTGCACTTGATGATATTGGTGATGGTCTCCGGCAGCTTCAGCTGGCGCTTTTCCACCTGCTTACCCTCGCGGATAATGTTCACCGTGATGTTGGGGTCGACGTAGCCGATGAGATCCCAGTCCAGCTCCAGAACGTCGTCGATTTTGATGATGTCCTTGCGCCCCAGCTTTGCGCTGGTGACGTTTTTCAGGATGGCCACGGAGCATTGCAGCGCGTCCAGACCCAGAATGTTGTACAGCTCCATGCCCTTTCCGGCAGAGATGTGGTCAATTACGATACCGTTTTTAATGGCGTCAATAGTCATATCGTCTTTCCTCCCCTTACTCGATGCCCAGCAGCTTCATGATGAGAGCCATGCGGATGTACTTGCCATACTGCACCTGCTTAAAATAGCAGGCACGGGGATCCTGATCCACCGCCACAGAAATCTCATTGACGCGGGGCAGCGGGTGCAGAATGCACAGGTCAGCCTTGGCGTTGGTGAGCTTTTCGGGGGTCAGGATGTAGCTGTCTTTCAGACGCAGATAATCTTCTTCGTTGAAGAAGCGCTCGCGCTGTACGCGGGTCATGTACAGGATATCCAGCTCGGGCATGACGGCCTCAAGATCGCGCGTCTCCACATACTCGATATTCTTCTTGGCCAGCGTTTCCTTCTTCACATACTCCGGCAGCTTCAGCTCATCCGGAGAGATCAGCACGATCTTAATACCGGTATAGCGGCTGAGGGCGTTGATCAGCGAGTGAACGGTGCGGCCAAACTTCAGGTCGCCGCAGAAGCCGACGGTCAGGTCACTGAAGCGTCCCTTCTCGTTGTGGATGGTCAGCAGGTCGGTCAGCGTCTGGGTGGGGTGGTTGTGGCCGCCGTCGCCGGCGTTGATGACGGGCACCTGTGCGTGCATGCTGGCCACCAGCGGCGCGCCCTCTTTGGGATGGCGCATGGCGATGATGTCGCTGTAGCAGCTGACGGTGCGAACCGTGTCGGCTACGCTCTCGCCCTTGGCCGCAGACGAGCTCTTTGCCTCGCTGAAGCCCAGCACCTGTCCGCCCAGACTCAACATAGCAGACTCAAAGCTCAGGCGGGTACGGGTAGACGGCTCAAAAAACAGGGTGGCCAGAATCTTGCCATCGCACTTGTGTGCGTATTTGGCAGGGTTCTTTGCAATGTCAGAGCCGACGGCCACCAGCTCGTCAATCTCCTGTGTGCTCAGTTCAAGAATATCAATCAGACTACGCATTATTTTGTACCTCCAATCCAGCTTTCGTCAGAGGGGTTGGCACGGAACTTCAAAATCCGTTCCTGATCACCGCTCTGGATGTAACCACTTTCTGCCGCAACCTTTACCAGCGTGTCAAGATCACAGAGGCTGACGTTCTTCACATTGGCCGCAGCCAGACGATCCAGTCCCTTCTGCATCCCATAGGTAAAGATGCTGACGATGCCCAGCACCTCAGCGCCCGCCTCGCGCAGGACATTTACCACCTCGATGCAGCTGCCGCCGGTGGAGATCAGATCTTCCACCACGACGACCTTCTGTCCCTTTTCAAGACGCCCTTCGATCTGGTTCTGGCGGCCGTGATCCTTGCTGCCGGAGCGGACATAGCCCATGGGCAGACCCATGATGTGTCCCACGATAGCCGCATGGGCAATACCGGCGGTAGACGTGCCCATCAGCACCTCTGCCTCGGGGTATTCGCGCCGGATCGTTTCAGCCAGTGCATGTTCCACATCGCTGCGGACAGGCACGCTGGTCAGCGTCAGACGGTTGTCGCAGTAGATGGGACTTTTGATGCCGCTGGCCCAGGTGAACGGCTCGTCCGGCCGCAGGAACACAGCCTGGATGCGCAGAAGGTCTCTGGCGATCAGGTTCTGGATGTTATCCATGTTGATTTCTCCTTTGATTCGAAATTTATCTTGTTTTTGTTTTGTCAGTTGCCGCTAAGGCTCAGCTGCGCAGCAGCGCTTCCAGCGCCTCCACGCTCTCTACAATATAATCCGCACCACAAGCCGTGTGCTCTGCCCGATCGCCGTAGCCGTACAGAACGGCCACACAGGGCAGTCCCAGCGCGTGCGCGCCCTCCACATCATGAGAGCGGTCGCCCACCATGACCGTTCCGGTCAGATCTGTGATACCGGCGCGGCGCAGCGCGTCAGCGATCACATCGGCCTTGCTGTGACCCTTGACCGCGCGCATGGGTGCGCCGCAGATCAGGTCGAAATACGATGCAAGGTCAAAGTGCTCCAGAATCCGCACCGCGAACTCCTCCGGCTTGGAGGTCGCAACGATCAGCCTTTTTCCGTCCGCTTTCAGCGCAGCCAAAAAATCTGCAATACCGGCATAGGGGACATTTTCTGCCCAGCCGATCGCGTTGAACCGCTCACGGAATCTAAGCACCGCCGCAGCCGCCTGCGCATCGTCCAGCCCATAGAATGCCGAAAACGAGTCCAGCAGCGGCGGGCCGATAAACTTTGTCAGGCTGTCCAGATTTTCCACCTGCACGCCGAACTGCGTCAGCGCGTGCGCAACCGATTTGGTAATTCCCTCTTTGGGGTCTGTGAGTGTACCGTCAAGGTCAAACAGAATTGTCTTCCAGCGCATCAGCCTACAAACTCTGCCACGCAGCGGCGATAGGCGGCCACACTGTCGGCGGCCTGTGTGATGGGACGACCCACCACGATGTAGTCAGAGCCGATCTCTTTTGCGCGGGCTGGCGTGGTGACACGAACCTGATCGCCCACATCGCCGTCCGCAAAGCGAACGCCGGGGGTAACGGTCAGGAAGTCAGCGCCGCACAGGTCGTGAACCTTGCCTGCCTCAAGCGGCGCGCAGACCACACCGGCCAGACCGCTCTCGGCGGCGCACTTTGCATAGTGCATGACCACCTCGTCCAGCGGTTTTTCGATCAGCAGGTCATTTGTCATGCGCTCCTGGCTGGTGCTGGTCAGCTGGGTGACGGCAATGAGCAGCGGACGGGTGCCGTCCGGACGGGTCAGCCCCTCAAGCGCAGCCTCCATCATGACCTTGGTACCGGCGGCGTGGAGGTTGATCATGTCAACGTTCAATTCGCGCAGCACGCTCATGGCCTTCTTCACGGTGTTGGGGATGTCGTGCAGCTTCAGATCCAGAAAGATTTTGTGGCCGCGCGCCTTAATTTCCCGCACGATGGCCGGTCCTTCGGCATAATACAGCTCCATGCCGATCTTGACAAAGGGCTTCTCCTCGGTGAACTGATCCAAAAAGGCCAGCGTCTTTTCCTTGCTGTCAAAATCCAGCGCAATGATCACATCTTTACCCATTATGTGCTCCTCCAATGATATCGTTCAAATTCTGTATTCCGTATTTCTCCATGACCCGCGGCAGGTCGCGGATGATGTCCCGACAGGCAAAGGGGCTAACCAGATTGGCCGCGCCGATCTCCACGGCGGTTGCGCCCGCCAGCATCATCTCCACCACATCCTCGGCTGAGCTGACGCCGCCCATGCCGATAACGGGGATTTTCACCGCCTCATAGACCTGATACACCATACGCAGTGCCACCGGCAGAATGGCCGAGCCGGAGAAGCCGCCCATTTTGTTTGCAATGACCGGCTGCCTGCGGCGCAGATCGATGCGCATCCCCAGCAGCGTGTTGATCAGACTGATGCCGTCCGCGCCCGCTTCTTCACACGCCCTTGCAATGGCGGCGATGTCTGTGACATTGGGACTCAGCTTCATGAAAACCGGCTTGTGCGTGACAGCCTTTACAGCTCGTGTCACCTCGGCTGCGGCCTCGGGACTGACGCCAAAGCTCATGCCGCCGTTGTGGACATTGGGACAGGAGATGTTAACCTCAAGCCACCCCACCTGTTCCTCTCTGTCCAGCTTTTCACAGGTATAGGCATAGTCCTCTACGGAAAAGCCGCTGACATTGGCCATCACTGGCTTGTGAAAGCAGGACTTCAGCCGCGGAAGCTCCTGTGCAATGACCTGCTCGACGCCCGGATTCTGCAAGCCGACTGCGTTGATCATGCCCGCCGTACACTCGGCAATGCGGGGGGTGGGATTGCCAAAGCGGGGCTCGCGCGTGGTTCCCTTAAAGGAAAACGTACCAAGGCAGTTGATATCATACAGCTCTGCATACTCATAGCCATAGCCAAAGGTGCCGGAGGCAGGAATCACGGGGTTGTCCAGCTGGATGCCGCCCAGCACAACCGTTGTATTTACCATATGATCTCCTCCTTTTCCAGAACCGGCCCGTCCTTGCAGATGCGCTTATTCCCGTATTTGGTCTTGCACGAGCAGCCCATGCAGGCGCCAAAGCCACAGCCCATGCGCTCTTCAAAGCTGAGCAGGCCGCTTGTCTTTGTGCTGTGATACACGGCTTTCAGCATGGGCAGCGGGCCGCAGGTGCAGAAATAGTCGTACTCCTCTGGCAGGGCGTCGGTGACAAAGCCCTTTACGCCCACGCTGCCGTCAGCTGTTGCAACAATCGTTTCCACTCCAAGTGCGCGGAACGCGTCGGCATAGAAGATTTCCTCTGCCCGATTAAAGCCCAGCACGGCAATTGGCGTTTTACCCGCAGCCAGCAGCGCTTTGGCCAGACCGTACATGGGCGGTACGCCCACGCCGCCGCCCAGCAGCACCGTCCTCTCGCCGCATTTTGTCACGTCAAAGCCGTTTCCAAGGCCGGTCAGCAGATCCAGCTGTGCGCCGGCGGTCAGATGGCTCATATATTCCGTTCCCTTGCCCACCACCTTGTAGATGATGGTCAGCCCGGCCTCGTCCCAGTCGCACACCGAGATGGGGCGGCGCAGGAACATGCCCTCCAGCTTGATGTTCACAAACTGTCCCGGGGCGGTGATGGCGCTGGTATCACCCAGCAGCCGCAGCTCCCACACGTCCGCTGTCAGCGGGCGATTTTCTGCAATGGTATAGATTCCCTGTTTCATGCTTCCTCCCAGACGATCTCGCCGTCCACCATGGTCATCTTACATACGCCGTACAGCTCCATCCCCGTAAAGGGGCTGGCCTTGCCCATGGACTGGAATGCGGCGGGGTCGACTACAAATGTTTTTTCCAGATCAAACACCGTCAAATTGGCGCTTTCGCCCTCACGCAGCGCAGTCCCCAGCCCAAAGCGTGCCATCGGCGCATCGTGCATCAGCTCGACCAGCCGTTCAAGCGAGATCAGCCCCGTTCTGACCAGATAGGTGTAGCACACCGGAAAGCTCGTCTCAATGCCGACCACGCCCATCGCGCTTTTTTCCAGGCCGTGTCCCTTCTCCTGCGCGGAGTGGGGCGCGTGGTCGGTGACGATCATGTCGATCGTTCCGTCGACAATGCCATCCAGCAGCGCCTGCCGGTCAGCCTCTGAACGGATGGGCGGGTTCATCTTAAAGCGCGCATCCTCCTGCAAATCCATGTCAGAAAAGACCAGATAATGCGGCCCGACCTCACACGTCACATCCACGCCGCGCCGTTTGGCCTCGCGAATCAGCTGCACAGACTCCTTCGTGGAGATGTGGCAGACATGGTACCGGCAGCCGGTCTCCTCGGCCAGCGCGATATCGCGCGCAATCGGCCGCCATTCGCTCTCGGAACAGATGCCCCGATGGCCGTGGAGGCGGGCATATTCGCCGTCGTGGATATAGCCGCCGTTCAAAAGGCTGTTGTCCTCACAGTGAGCGGTGATAAGCTGATCGAGCTTTTTGACGCGCTCCATCGCCTGCCGCATCAGCGCCGCGCTCTGCACGCCGCGGCCATCGTCTGAGAATGCAGCCACATGGGGGGCAAGCCCCTCGAGATCTGCCAGCTCCTGCCCCTGCTCGCCCACAGTGATCGCCCCAATGGGACGGACATGGACACAGGCGTCGCGCGCAAGGATGTCCGTCTGAACCTGTAAATGCGCCGGACTGTCCGGCACCGGATTCAGGTTGGGCATGGAGCAGACGTGTGTAAAGCCGCCGTGGGCGCAGGCACGCGTTCCGGTTTTGATGGTCTCCTTATAAGAAAATCCCGGCTCTCGCAGATGAACATGTACATCAACGAAGCCAGGAAAAACAGCAGCGTTATGAAGATCGATGGTAACCGCGTCAAGTTTCGCGGTCTGGTTTGCAGAAATGGAAACAATACGACCGTCAGCAATGGAAATATCAGCGGCTTTCCATCGGCCGCCGGTGTATACCATGGCATTTTTCAGCAGACAATCCACAGTGTTCTCCTCTCTGACCCGCAGGTCACACATCCGTACCCTTATCTTTATCTTAGTCATTATACAGGAAAGAGGCTTTCGCTGTCAACCGGCATCTGCGACAAAAAAAGCGGTTTTGCGCGCAGAATTTCAGGCCGTCTGTCTTGCGGGACGCAGTGCTTTTGCGCGCGAAGCGCGCGCCACGGCTTCCTTGTGTAAAGGGAGCTGTCAGCCGTAAGGCTGACTGAGGGATTGCTTGTACAGCGGGATCCGCGTGTCCCGCCGCTTTTTCCGTGCGCACCACACCCTGTAGGGGTCGATGCCCACATCGACCCG
>CAZPYW010000080.1:0-7121 GCA_964590095.1 uncultured Oscillospiraceae bacterium
AATAAAAGAAATCTACGCTGCGAAGGAGAGATCATGAGACTTTTATTTGAAATGGACCTGCACGATTACGCCGATTGTACGCATAATTTTGTGCGCAACTCGGCACGAAGCATTATCATCCGTGATAAAAAGATTGCCATGATCCACAGCCTGAAATATAACTATTACAAATTCCCAGGCGGCGGTATTGAGGGCAACGAATCGCCCATCGCCGCAATGATTCGCGAAACGCGCGAAGAAGCGGGATTAGTGGTCAAGCCCGAAAGCATAACGGAATACGGCTACGTGCATCGTGTGCAGAGAAGCGACAAAGACCCATCGGAGTGCTTTGTGCAGGATAACTATTATTATCTTTGCGAGGCTGAAAACGAAACTGTTGCACAGCGCCTGGAACGCTATGAGGCGGCCGAATGCTACGCGCTGGAATTTGTTGACCCCGTGCTTGCAATTCAGAAGAACCGCAATGTGTCGAACAGCCCATACAATCCAATGATGTTTGAGCGGGAGGCGCGGGTGCTCGCGCTGCTGCTTGACGAGGGACTGTGTGCATCCTGCGCTGCGCGCGGGGCAGGGACGGGCGCTTTGTAAGTGCAGAACGCCCCAAATCTACGGATGAATTGAGGAAGCACCGGTTGACAAATCTACTCTACAAGTGTAGAATACAAATATACTACAACTGTAGAGTAAGGAGGACGGCCATGCAGCATTCAAATAAACGTCTGCCGGATGCCGAGCTTTCGGTGATGCAGGCGATCTGGGCGTGTCAGCCGCCGGTGGCGCGGACGGCGCTTGAGACGATTCTGGCCGAGACGCATCCCATGGCGCAAACCACGCTTTTGACGCTTCTGTCGCGTCTGGCGGAAAAGGGCTATGTCAAAATTGAAAAGACCGGCCGCAGCGCGCGCTATCCCCCGCTGGTCACGCGCGAGGCGTATCTGGCTGAGCAGAGTCGGCGCTTTTTCAGCCAGCTGTGCGGCGGGAGTGTTTCGGCCTTTGCAACCGCCCTGTGCAGCAGCGGACTGAGCCGCGAGGAGCTTGCGCAGCTGCGCGAGCTGCTGGAGAGGGATGCGCTATGAGTCTGAGTCTTGCAACACGTGTGCTGTTTGCGCTTCTCTTTGGACTGGCCATCGCGTGGGCGGTCTATTCCGGCAATGATGACGAGCTGTCGGAGAGCGAGAGCGGGGCAAAGCGCGAGCGCTATCGCCCGATCGTTGCGGCGACGGCGCTTCCGGGCGTTTTGATCGGACTGTGGGTGATCTCGTTTGCAGCTCTTGGGGCAGAGCGGACGTTTCAGGAAATGCTGGGCATCTGCCTGAATGTCTTTCTGGAGCTGAGCGTTTATTATCTGATTTTGATTCCGCTTCTGCCGCTGCTGCGCAGATGGCTCAGCGCCAGAACGTGCGCGCTGCTGTGGGTGCTGCCTACGTATCTCTACTTTGGCTTTTACAGATCCATGCGGCCGTCAAGGCCGCTTCTGGTGCTGCGTACGCATGGAAGCTGGGTCTGGGTCGTATTTGGTATCTGGCTGGCGGGCGCGCTGGGCGTGTTTCTATGGAAAACGATTGCGCATTTTTGCTATCGCCGCCACATTCTGCGGCGGGCAGAGGCTGTGACAGACACGGCGGTGCTTGCACTGTGGCAAAGTGAGCTGGAAGCAGCCGGTATCCGAAAGGCGCGCTTCCGGCTGGTCATTTCGCCTGATGTAACTGCGCCGCTGACAATTGGGCTGTTCCGGCGCACGATGCGCGTCGTTCTGCCGCACAGGACGTATGCGCCGGAGGAATTGCAGATGGTTTTCCGGCACGAGCTGGTACACATCTGTCGTGCAGACAGTAGTGCAAAGCTCTTTCTGGTATTCTGTACGGCAATGTGCTGGTTTAACCCGCTGATGTGGCGCGCCATGCGCAGCAGCGCGGACGATATTGAGCGCAGCTGTGACGAAACGGTGCTGCGCAGCATGGAGGCAGACGCCGCGGCGCGGCGGCGCTATGCCGAGCTGCTGCTCGCGGCAGCGGGCGATGCGCGCGGCTACACCACCTGCCTTTCGGCAGAGGCGGACTCCATGCGCTATCGGCTGCGGGCGGTGGTAACGCCGCGGCGGGGCAGGACGGGCGCGCTGCTGGTGGGCGCTGTGATGACGGCGCTGCTGCTTTCAAGCGGCTACGTCGCGCTGTCCTATGGCGGCGCGCGCGGAGAAAGCGTTTTGTTTGCGGACGATCGGTCTGTCTGGACGATCAGCAGCGCCAGCTATGAGTCGCAGACCGATGAAAGACAGGTTTTTACCATTGTGGATGAACCGGCGCTGCGCGCATATCTGGCCGAGCTGGAATGCTGCCCCATGACCGGCAGCTATGCCTTTGACGGCTATGAGCGGACGTTTGCTGCATACTTCAGCCGCAGTCTGGATCGTGACTGGTATGAGATCGAGCTGTCAGACAACGTGCTCAAGCTGGTGCGGCTGTTTGGAAAGGGAAGCGAGACAAGATATTATTACCTTCCCGCTGGGACTGACTGGGCGTATCTGGATACGCTTCTGATTGACGCACGGCTGAACGTCCATCTGGACAGAGCGGATGTGGCCACCGGTTGGGATTTGACGGTAAAGCCGGAACGGCTCGGCGTCGAGGAGGATACAGGGGAGCGCGTGCTTGTGCAGACGCAGCGGCAAAGCGGCGAATCGCCCAGCGGCATTTTCGGGCCGGAGCCAGAGACGCTTGTGCTGCGCTTTTCGCGCCCGCTTGCAGGGCCGCTTTCACTTTCGGTCGTGCATGAGGAAACGCAGCAAATTTGCAGCTACACGTGGGAGCCGGCTGAGAGCGGCAGCTATCTGCTGCCGGTTTCGTGGACAGACAGTGCCAGATATACAGTTCAGGCGGCGCTTCTGGGTGCGGATGGGCGCGTTTACCGCGCGGAATACGTCTTTGACGTGGGCGAGATGGACTGACACGCGCAGAAATACGATAAGAGAAAACGGCTCCGTCGGCGTTTTTGCCGACGGAGCCGTGTCTGTATGTATGAAACAGGAAAAACGATCAGCAGGAGCCGCCGATCATCAGACGGATGATCTCATCGTCCGTCTCGCGCATACCCTCACGCGCAACAGCGCTGACGGCGCGGATGGTATTCTCCACGCCCTTGACCACAATGCCGTCGCCGCCGTAGAACTGGCTGTCGTGACGGTACATCTGCATACCCAAAAGACCGGCCTCAACCGCAGACGCGATCTTGGCCGCGCAGCTGGCCTTTGCGCCGTCACAGATCATGCCGGAATTGATGGCAAGCGCGTTAACCACAGTGTGTGCGATCGCGTCATAGCGTCCGCCGTACAGCCAGCAGATGCCTGCGCCTGCGCCAGCGCCCGCGCTGGTCGCGCCGCAGTAGGCCGAAAGGCTGCCAATGCCGGTTTTCAGATGGATGGTGACCAGATTCGAAACCACCAGCGCGCGATAGAGCAGGTCTTCCGACGCACCCAGCTCACGCGCATAGACAATGACCGGCAGGGAAGCGGTCATGCCCTGGTTGCCGCTGCCGGAGTTGATGATGACCGGAAGCTCACAGCCGTTCATCCGCGCGTCAGAGCCGGCGGCCGCCCACGCCTTGGCACGGTTCTGGACGCTGTCGCCATAGGACTCCAAAAGAATTTTGCCGATGGCCGCGCCGTATTTGCCGGTGAGACCCGCCTCGGCAATGGCAAGATTGTACGAAATCTGCCGCGCGATGGGCGCGCGCACATCGTCCAGCTCGACCGTTTCAGCAAAGTCAATGATGTCGTGAATATTCAGAAGACTGCGGTTTTCCGGCGGCTGGACAGCTTCGTCGGTAAACGGCTTTTCCATGAGAACCGTGCCGTTGCGCTCGATGCGCACCACATTGGTATGGCTGCCGACGATGTGGACAAGCGCACTGTCACTGCCGGCAAAAACGCCGACCTGCAAATCAAACGGACAGCGCAGCGCCGAGCGGTTGATGCGGATATCGGCCGATGCAAGGAACGCATCCATCTGCGCAAGCTGCGCCTCGGTCACGTTGGTCAGCACCTCAAGCTGTGCATCGGCATTGCCGCAGCAAATGCCAACGGCAACTGCAACGGCCAGACCCTTTTTCCCGCCGGTGTGCGGGACAATGACGCTTTTGACATTTTTGATGATGTTGCCGCTGACGGTCAGCTCGACCCGTTCGGGCAAAGCGCCAAGCGTTTTGCGCGCCAGCGCGCCCGCATAGGCAACGGCGATCGGCTCGGTGCAGCCCATGGCCGGAACAAGCTCCTCGTGCAGAATCGAAACGTAGCTCTGGTAGACTGTCGTATCCATAATGCTTCTCCTGATCATCCTGTTGTTTTCAGCGGACGTTTGCGACCGATGCCTGTCCGCGCGGCTGAAAAGTATGCGCTGCTACTGTTATCATTCTACCGAAATCCGGCGAAAAATGCAATACTCCGGCGCGGCTTTGGCGGATGCTTTTGCGCGCAGTGACGAAAATCAGAAAAATTTACAGATCGGTATTGTATTGTTTACGAATTTGCGCTATTGTGTTCACAGAAGCATGGCGCTGCATACAGCGCGCAGAAAAACAGGAGGAAAGTATATGAATGTCCTTGTTACCGGCGGTGCCGGATATATTGGAAGTCACACGTGTGTGGAGCTGATCGAGGCGGGCTATACGCCCATCGTGATCGACAATCTCAGCAATTCCAACCCCGAAAGTCTGAACCGTGTTGCCGCGATTACCGGAAAGCCGGTCAAGTTCTATCAGGGTGATGTGCGCGACGCGGCACTGCTGGAACAGATTTTTGCCGAAAACACGATCGGCTGCGCCATCCACTTTGCAGGACTCAAGGCGGTGGGTGAATCGGTTGCAAAGCCGCTGGCATATTACCGCAACAATCTGGATGCCACGCTGACACTGTGTCAGGTGATGGCCGAACACGGCGTGAAGAAAATCATCTTCTCCTCCTCGGCAACGGTCTACTCGGGCGAGAATGAAATGCCGCTGCGGGAGGACTCAAAAACCGGAAGCTGCACCAATCCCTATGGCTGGACGAAGTTCATGGGTGAGCAGATCCTGCGCGATATCGCAAAGGCAGACACTGAGTGGTCGGTCGTCAATCTGCGCTATTTTAACCCTGTGGGTGCGCACGCAAGCGGAAAAATCGGAGAGCATCCGAACGGCATTCCCAACAACCTGATGCCGTATATCTCGCAGACGGCCATCGGCAAGCGCGACCATCTGAACGTCTTTGGAAACGACTATCCCACGCCGGACGGAACGGGCGTGCGCGACTATATCCACGTGGTCGATCTGGCAAAGGGACACGTGGCCGCCATTACCTATCTGATGCAGCACACAGGCGAGGGTGTATTCAATCTTGGCACCGGCCACGGCTACAGCGTGCTGGACATGGTTCACGCCTTTGAATCGGCCAACGGGGTTCCCGTTCCCTATGAGATCGCGCCGCGCCGCGCAGGCGATCTGGCCACCTGCTATGCAGACCCCGCGAAAAGCGCGGCGGTGCTGGGCTGGAAGGCAGAAAGAGACCTGGTCGATATGTGCCGCGACACCTGGAACTGGCAGAGCCAGAATCCGAACGGCTACGATCAGGACTGACGCGCTGCTTGCTGTTTGAGCGCCGTTTGCACGGTGTTCAGCGCGCTTCCTGCGCTTGACAGGGCATTTTGAACGTGATATATGTATTTTAACGGTGTTTTCGCCTGTATCCTGCGAAAACACAGGACGGTGGGGGATATATGACACAAAAACAGAAACAGATCTTTTTGACGGCGCTTTCCGTCGCTGGTGCGGCGATTTTGCTGTGCTGGCTGTTCTTCTTTCCGGAGTCGCGGGACGCGGTTTTCTCCGTTCTGGGGGCGGCGCTTTCGCCGTTTGTGATTGGAACAGCGCTGGCCTTTGTGCTGAATCTGCTTCTGCGGCCGCTGGAACGGCTGTGGACGCGGCTGTTTGAGCAGAAAAAGAAAAGCCCCTCTGCACTCCGGCGCGGCGTCTGTCTGACGGTCAGCGTTCTGGTGCTGATCGGCTTTGTGCTGGCCGTGTTCCTGATCGTCCTGCCGCAGGTCATCGATACCGTCAGCACGACGGTGACGACGCTGCAAAACGCATCCGGCGATATCCGCGCATGGTGGGATGCCATACAGGCAAGACTGGCGTTTCATATCTCCCTGCCCGAGCTTCAGCTGGACACAAACGGCATTTTGACAAGGGTGCTGGATGTGCTGAAGGAAAAGGGACTGGTCGTCGTGGGCGAAACGGTCAAGATGACGGCGTCAGCAGTCAAGAGCGTCACCAATATCCTGCTGGGGCTGGTGCTGTCGATTTATATTCTTGCACAAAAAGAGATGCTTTCGCGGCAGAGTAAGAAGCTTCTGATGGCAAGCGTGCAGGAGCGGACATACCGGCGCACGCTGGATGTCGCTGCGCTGATCGAGCGGACGTTTTCCAGCTTCCTCTCCGGCCAGATGATCGAGGCTGTCATTATCGGCGCACTCTGCTGCGCGGGAATGCTGATTTTCGGTTTCCCGTATGCGGGGCCCATCTCGGTACTGGTGGGCTTTACGGCGCTGATACCGGTGTTTGGCGCGTTTATCGGTACTGCGGTCGGCGCATTTTTGATTTTGCTGCGCAGCCCGATTCAGGCGGTCTGGTTTGTGCTGTTCATTCTGGTCTTGCAGCAGCTTGAGGGCAATCTGATCTATCCGCGCGTCGTTGGAAAGTCGGTTGGACTGCCTGCATTCTGGACATTTACGGCCGTCACCATCGGCGGCAGTGCGTTTGGCGTGGGTGGAATGCTGCTTGGCGTGCCGCTGGTGTCGGTGTTTTATACGCTGACGCGCGAGTGGGTCAACCGCCGCCTTGCGCAGCAGCAGGCTGCGCGCGAGGCTACAGCCAATCCGGAGGCAGATTAATCGTATCACAAACAGGAAAGCGAAAGCCCAATGGGCTTTCGCTTTTAATCTTATTGCGGTGCGCAATTTCCACATGCTACGCGTGAGCTACCCTGTTTCAACGTTTCGCGTTGGAGAGAACACTTCTGCAAAATTGCATTTGCTGTAGCCTCCGGCGGCCTACTTTTTCTGCCTTGCCAGAAAAAGTAGGCAAAAAGAGGCGCT
>CAZPYW010000081.1:0-7038 GCA_964590095.1 uncultured Oscillospiraceae bacterium
GTTCCAGAAGTAGGTGACATGGCCGTATTTCTGCGTCTCGGAGATGGCATACTCACGAATGCCGGCCTTGCACAGAACCTCGGTCAGCGTGTTCTTGATGACCGGCGGCTCGACCAGATAGTTGGTGGGGATTTTCAGGTCGCCGTCATATTCCAGCATACCGGCATACAGAACGCCAGTGTAGTCGCCGCGGTCAAACTTGTCAAAGTCCTTGCGGTCGAATGCAAGCGAAATTTCCTGTGCGCGGTCGCCGCGGAAGTTATACAGGATAACGCTGTCGCCGTTTTCGATTTTTGCAACGGGCTTGCCGTCGTGTGCCACGACGAACGGAAGCAGATCCTGATCGATCATGCCCGCGTTTTCTGCGCGGTAGGTCTCAATGGCCTCGCGTGCAGAGGCGAACTGACGACCCTCGGCCTGCACATGCGTGCGCCAGCCCTTTTCCACCATGCCCCAGTTGGCCTCATAGCGATCCATGGTGATGACCATGCGGCCGCCGCCGGAGGCGATTTTGTACTCGTGCGTATCGTCAGACAGCTCGGCCAGAACGCCCTCAAGCTGATCGACATACTCAAGCGCCGACGTTGCGGGAACGTCACGTCCGTCAAGCAGAACGTGGCAGTAGACGCGTGCGAGCCCCTGCTCACGCGCATGGCGCAGCAGCGCGATCAGGTGCGAGATGTTGGAGTGGACATTGCCGTCGGACAGCAGGCCGATGAAGTGCAGCGCCTTGCCGTTTTGCAGGCAGTTGTCTGTCAGCTGCTTCCACGTTTTGGACTGATAGATGCTGCCGGACTCAATGGACTCACCGACGAGCTTTGCGCCCTGTGAGTAGACCTGACCGCAGCCAAGTGCGTTGTGGCCGACCTCGGAGTTGCCCATGTCGTCATCGGTGGGCAGACCCACGGCGGTGCCGTGTGCCTTGAGCCACGTCATGGGGCAGGTCGCCATCAGATGGTCAAGCGTGGGGGTATTTGCAACCTTGACTGCGTCGCCCGCGCCGCCGTCGCCGCGGCCAACACCGTCCATAATGATCAGTACGATCGGTTTTTTCATCTGTATTTCCTCCAAATGGTGTGATACTTTCAAACAGCATCTATTTTACTACATTTTCTGCGCGGATACAATGCATTTTTTCCGCTTTCAGCATTTTAATGTGCGCCTGTGCCATTGCATTTACGCCGTCAAAGTCAACGTGCGGATGGTAAAGCCGTTCCAGCTCATCGTGAAGCGCCTTTGCCTCGCGCAGCGCGTCATAGGCAAGCGCGTACTGCGCGCGGTACTGCGCGCTCAGCTCCTGCAGCTGCGCAAGCTGCGGACGGAGCGCCGCCACATCATAAAACTGCCCCAGATCGAGATAGGCGCCCGAGGCCGCCGGAAACGAAACCTCCAGCACGTGCGGCGCAGTGCCGTCCACATAGCCCACGTGCCACGCGGGGATGAGGACGCCGTCCAGCGAGTCGACGTCGGCAGAGCACAGCGCGTACTCCACATCCAGCCCCGCCGCCTCGGCGGCTGCGCCGATGGCGCGCATAAAGGTCGATTTGCCGCAGCCGGGGCCGCCCTTCAGCACCCAGAGAAAATTGCCGGATTCCGGCGTGCAGAACTCATGATAGAGGGAATAAAACCCGCGCGCGGTATTCGCGCCCAGAAAATAATGCCGTACAGCCATGCGATACCTCCCAAAAGAAATATCCATACTGTATGCAGCTTTTGTTTCTTTTAGTACGCAAATAGTACGCAAAAGCTCAGTTCAGCGCCACGTCGCCGTCTGCAAACAGCGCGTCGATGCGCGCGCAGAGCGGCGCATATTGCGCGTCCGTGACCCAGGCGGGGTCTGCAAGCGCGTCTGCGGCGGCCTCCCGCGCCTGACGGAGCGTGTCCATGTCCAGCTGTAAGCTGGCCACGCGGAAGAGAGGAATGCCGTGCTGGCGGCTGCCGAAGAAATCGCCCGGGCCGCGCAGGGCAAGATCCTGCTCCGCGATCTGAAAGCCGTCGTTTGTTTTACACAGCGCGCGCAGCCGCGTGAGCGTATCGGGATTTTTGTTGTCGGTAAAGAGGATGCAATAGGATTTTCGTGTGCCGCGTCCCACGCGCCCGCGCAGCTGGTGCAGCTGGCTCAGACCGAAGCGCTCGGCGTTTTCAATCACCATGACATTTGCATTCGGCACGTCTACGCCGACCTCGATGACCGTGGTGGAGACGAGAATGTCCAGCTCATGCCGCGCAAAGGCGCGCATGACGGCTTCCTTTTCCGCGCCCTTCATCCGTCCGTGCAGCAGTCCGACGCGCAGATCGGGAAAGACGGCCAGCTGAAGCGTCTGTGCCCACAGCTCGGCAGATTTGAGCGAGCTGTCCTCGCCGTCCTCGATTGCGGGGCAGACGATATAGGCCTGTCCACCCGCCTGACACTGCTTGCGGATAAAGGCGTGCGCGCGCTTGCGCAGCGCCTCGCCCACCAGAAAGGTGTCAACCGTCTGCCGCCCGGGCGGCAGCTCGTCGATCACGGAAAGCGCGAGGTCGCCATAGGCGATCAGCGCCAGCGTGCGCGGAATGGGCGTTGCGGACATGACCAGCAGGTGCGGCAGTGCGCCCTTGGCGGCCAGCGCGGCACGCTGCGCCACGCCGAAGCGGTGCTGCTCATCCGCAATGACCAGCCCCAGATCGTGAAAGGCAACGTCCTGTGACAAAAGCGCGTGCGTGCCGATAACCAGCTGCGCCTCGCCGTTTGCCAGCTGCGCCTTTGCCGCGCGCTTTTGCGCCGCGCCAAGCGTGCCGGTCAGAAGAACCGTCGTGACGCCAAGACGCGCCATCAGCGCGCCAAGCGACTGCGCGTGCTGCTCGGCCAGAATTTCGGTGGGCGCAAGCAGTGCGGCCTGACGGCCGTTTTGGATGGTGCAGTACGCCGCGGCGGCGGCGACCATGGTCTTGCCGCTTCCCACGTCGCCCTGTACCATGCGGTTCATCACATGACCGGAGGCAAGATCAGAGAGCACCTCATGAACGGCGCGCTGCTGCGCACCGGTCAGAGAGAAGGGGAGCGCGCGGTAGAAGGCCTCCATACAGCCGCAGTCCATCGGTGTGCAGAGACAGCGGCTTTGCTGCTGGCGCAGGCGGCTGAGGCCGGCAGAAAAAATAAAAAACTCCTCAAAAATCAGCCGCCTGCGCGCGCGCTCGAGTGCGTCGGTGTTCAGCGGCGCATGGATGGCCTCATAGGCAAACTGCACCCCGCACAGGTGATAGCGCACGCGCACGGCCTCGGGCAAAATCTCAGGGACGGCGTCCAGACACGCGTCCAGTGCCTGCCGGACGGTTTTTTGCAGCAGCGCGTTGGAGATACCGGCGCTGAGCGAGTAGATGGGGAACAGGCGGCCTGTCACGGCTCCGGCGCTTTCCTCCGGCTCAAAGGCGGGATTTGTCATCTGGTGCGCCGGTTCCTCGCTCAGCGTGCCGAAAAAGCGATAGCCTGCGCCGTACTGAAGCTGGCGCGTCAGATACGGCTGGTTAAAAAACACCAGTGTCAGCCGCCCGCTGACATCAGCGACCGTCACGCGCGTGACGTCAAGTCCCTTGCGGATGTGCGCCGTTTTGGGCGAGGTGACGACCATTGCGGAAAAGCAGGCAGGTACGCCGGTTTCCAGATGCGCGATGTCGCGCAGAACGGTGCGGTCTTCATAGGTGCGCGGGAAATAGGAGATCAGATCGTACAGCGTCCGGATGCCCAGCTTTTCCAGCTGGGCGGCGCGCACGGATTTGACGCCGCGCAGCGCCGTGACGGGGGAAAACAGATGCAGCTGCTCCATGGGCGTCCTCCTTTCAGGCGGTTTTAAAACAGCGGTTCATAACAGGTTTGATTATAACAAAAAAGCGCTGCGGCTGCAATGCAAAAGAAAAAACCCTCCGGAGGAACTCCGGAGGGAAGCAAACGCGATCAGGCCATGTTGTTGAGCTTCTGCGTGATGCTGCTCTTCTTGCGGGCAGCGTTATTCTTATGAAGAATACCCTTGCTGACGGCCTTGTCAATGGTCTTAACGGCTGCCGTGTAAGCGCTATCGGCCTGCTCATGGCTGCCTTCGGCAACAGCAGCGTCAAACTTCTTCAGCGTTGTCTTCAGGACGGACTTGTCCATCTTGTTACGTTCATTGTTGACCTTGGAAACCAGAACTCTTTTCTTGGCAGATTTAATGTTGGGCATGAATACACCTCCTCCAATAGCGTTTATACGGTTGCGTCAAATGACGTTCCCATGCAGAAACACATTATACTGTGTAATTTTGATAAAATCAATCCCTTTTTTCACAATTTATGAAAAAATTTTGGATAGCGCAAAAAAACGGTGTCAGAATAAGCGTGAGGTGATGACATGACAGTTCGGACAGACCTTGCAATGGAGGCACACGCGCTATGGAAGCGGCGCGCGGCGGCACAGACGACGCTTTCCGGCGTGCGCGCGCAGACGCGCGAGCGCGATGGCTTTTCGGTGACAACGGTTGAGATTCTGGACGAGGCGGGGGAGAGCGCGCTGGGAAAGCCGGTGGGCAGGTACGTGACGCTTGGGCTTGCGGCACATGAGCGGCACGCACCGGATCGGTTCTCGGGCGCGGTACTGGCGCTGGCAGACGAGCTGCGCAGCTTTCTGCCGCCTGCGGGAGAGGTGCTGGTGGTGGGGCTGGGAAATGAGGCGGTCACGCCAGACGCCATCGGGCCGCTTGCGCTGCAAAGTCTGCTTGTGACGCGGCATCTTGACTGCGCGGACGGGGCGCTTGCAGGGCTGCGAAGCGTCTGCGCGGTGCAGCCAGGTGTGCTGGGCACAACCGGCATTGAAAGCGCCGAGATCGTGCGCGGCATTGCCGCGCGCGTAAAACCGGCGGTGATCGTTGTCATTGATGCGCTGGCCTCCGGCGAGCCGGAGCGGCTTTGCGCCGCCGTACAGCTGACGGATGCGGGTATTGTCCCTGGCTCGGGCGTTGGCAACAGCCGCGCGGCCTTTGACCGGCAGACGCTTGGCGTACCGGTGCTGGCGGTCGGCGTGCCGACGGTCATGGATGCGTCTGCGCTGGCGCAGACGGGGGAGCTTGGCGATTTGACGAATGCGCTGGACACCATGATGCTCACGCCGCGCGATATTGACGCGCAGGTGCGCGAAATGGGCAGACTGATCGGCTATGCGCTTGATCTGGCGCTGCATGAGGGGCTGACGCCGGATGAGCTGCCGTATTTTTTCTCATAATGTTAGGCGGTATTATGTTAATAAGAAAAATGGGCTTGACAGGTTTTTGCGGAAAAAGTACCTGTGGACAAACCTGTTGACAGTGTTAATAACTCAGTATTCAAGCGGATTTCCGCGATTTTGAAAAGCCGGTTTTGAAAATTGAAAACTGAATTTTTTTCGCCGGAAAAAGCTTACAGCGGTTCGATAACACGAAATTATGTAAATGCAGCCCTGGGAAAAATCAAATTTGAAAGCTGGAAAACGTGCGAAAAAGTTTCAAAACGTACAAATTAACCATACTTTATCACGCTGCTGTTAAAAATACGCCCATACGGTATCAAATCCCGACGCTGGGAAATACTGTGGAGGGAGGTATCTTATGCAGGGAAAAGTTGAGATCAGCGGCGTGAACACCGCGCGGCTGCGCACGCTTTCAAACGATGAGATGATGCGTCTGATCCGCGCGGCACAGGCGGGCGACGAGGACGCGCGCCGCCGTCTGGTTGAGGGAAATCTCAAGCTGGTGCTGTCGGTCATCCAGCGCTTCATGGGTCGCGGCGAAAATCCGGACGATCTGTTTCAGGTGGGCTGCATCGGGCTGCTCAAGGCCATTGCAAACTTTGACACAAGCAAGGAGGTGCGCTTTTCCACCTATGGCGTGCCAATGATCGCGGGCGAGCTGCGGCGCTATCTGCGCGACTACAGCCCCATTCGCATCAGCCGCTCGACGCGCGACACGGCGTATAAGATCTTGCAGTGCAAGGAGGCGCTGACCGCGCGCATCGGGCGCGAGCCGACGAATGAAGAGATCGCGGCGGAGCTGGCGCTGCCGCTGCGCGAGGTAACGGGCGCGCTGGATGCCATCGCCGCGCCGGTCTCGCTGTATGAGCCGGTCTATTCCGACGGCGGTGAGGCGCTGACGGTGATGGATCAGGTGCGCGACCAGAAAAACACGGACGAAAGGTGGCTTGAGCGCCTTGCGCTGCGCGAGGCCATCGGCGCGCTCAGCGCGCGGGAAAAGCGCATTCTGGCACTGCGCTTTTACGATGGCCGGACACAGATGGAGGTGGCGCGCGAGGTCGGCATCTCTCAGGCGCAGGTGTCACGGCTGGAGAAAAACGCCATCAGCACCATCCGGCGCGCCATTACGCCGTCATAATTCCAGACCGCGCTTCATATTCTGTACGGAATATGAAGCGCGGAGGCGAATGCAGATGATCAACCGCTTTTCACAGCTGCGAAACAAAGAGGTCATCCACGTCTGCGAGGGCTGTCGGCTGGGGTACATCCACGACCTTTCCATCGAGCTGGAAACGGGAAAGGTGGTCAATATCATCGTCCCCGGGCCGTGCCGCTTTTTCGGGCTGTTTGGCAGAGAGGATGATTACGTCATTCCGTGGGCGTGTATCCGGCGGATCGGAGACGATATCATTCTGGTGGACGGCCCCGCGCCGGACTGGCGCGTCAGACGCAAGCACAAAAGTCTGTTTTAGCAAAAAAACATACAAAAAACACCGGAAAAACTGAAAATAATACTTGCATCCGCGGACTTCATCCGCTATAATATCTAGGCGCGTGAAAAGGCGCGCAATCAGCTCACACATCCGGTGATTTTCCGGCCGGTGCCCCATGGGGTGGACGGGAAAGATGATCGGGGTGGAGGAAAAAACAAAAGGAGATTTTCAAATGGCAGTCGTATCTATGAAGCAGCTGCTTGAGGCCGGCGTTCACTTTGGTCATCAGACCCGTCGCTGGAACCCCAAGATGGCAACCTACATCTACACCGAGCGCAATGGTATCTACATCATTGACCTGCAGAAGACCGT
>CAZPYW010000082.1:0-6894 GCA_964590095.1 uncultured Oscillospiraceae bacterium
TGGATGCTTATGCCTCGGGGTCGAATTTCTCAAAGATCACCAGCAGACCTTCGCGCTCGGCCGTTTCCATGTCCGCGCGGCTGCGGATCGTCCACGAAACGCCCTGAATGCCCCAGAGCTTGAGACAAAGCTGGTTGCTGATGCAGGCGCGGTCAGCAAAGTTAAAGGCGATAAAGTCCGGCTGTCCCAGAAGATTACTGGAAAGGCTGGTTCCGATGAGCGCCCGTTGCAGACCAAAGGCCTTGATGTCTTTCATGAAGTTCTCGGCCAGCAGGCCACGGCAGATCTCGGGGCGCAGCCTGCGCACGTCGGCCACGGCCAGCGGGTCAAAGGACTCGATGCAGAAATCGCCCTGATAGCTGTCCAGCCGCTCACAGACGGCCCTGGCCAGCGCAAGGTGGTTGCCGTCCTTCGTTTTCAGCTCAATGATCAGCGGCGTTTTGCCCTCGAACAGCGCAAGCACCTCATCAAACAGCGGGATTTTCTCGTCTGTACCCTCAAGCCGGTAGTTTTCCAGCTCAGCTGCGGTCAGATCTTCAATGCAGACATCTGCGCCGGCGGTGCGCTTGAGACTGGAATCATGGATGACGGCCAGCGTGCCGTCCTTCATCAGATGCACATCCAGCTCTGCGCCCCAGCCGCGTTCGACTGCGCGGCGAAATGCCGCCATTGAGTTTTCCGGTACGGTGGGCTTGTCGTGATAGCCGCGGTGCGCATAGCGGTACTGCCGCAGCGTCTGCCACGCGGGGTGCTCGGTTCGGCCGTGGAGGCTGACAAGATACGCCGCGCTCAGCGCAAGCGCAGTTGCGGCACAGATGGCACAGGTTTTTTTCTTCATGGGTTGCCTCGCTCCTTTTTGACTGACATATCGTGCGGGCTTTCGGGGAACGGCGTTCCCGGAAAGTCCGTATCTCGTATGGGATACGCGCAGCGTGCAGGGCACGCTGCGCTGTTTGCTTATGGGGTGTTGGTGTGGAAGGGGGGAGTGGATGACGGAGCGGAAGGCGGCCTCAGTCGTCCATGTCCTCAAACGCTTCCAGTCCGCGCTTGCGTGCGACCTTGACATCGCCGTGCCGCACAAAGCACATCGTGACGAATGACAGCAGCACGAAGAACGCGGCGTAGGGGAACAGAATGCGATAGCTGATCTGGCGCATCAGCGTGCCTGCCACAATGGGCGTGACGACCTGTGCCGCCATAGACGCGGTGTAGTAATAGCCGGTGAATTTGCCGATGTCCGAGCCCTTGCACATCTCAACGACCATGGGCAGGGAGTTGACATTGATGGCGGCCCAGGCAAAGCCGACCAGCGCAAAGACCACAAACATGATGATGTTGATGCTGCGGTAGGTGGTGGTCAGCACATAGCCCAGCAGGAAGCAGACGCTCAGCAGCAGAACGCCCATCTGGATGGTGCGGCGGCGACCGATTTTTGCGGCAATTGCGCCGATAGGGATGTAGGAGATGATCGCACCGCCCGTGGCAATCAGCAGACAGGTGGATGCGCCGCCAAGTCCCTGTCCCATGACCTCGGCCACATAGGTGGTAAACCACGTGGAGACGCCGTTATAGCCGATGAACCACAGCGCGATGGACGCCAGCAGGAAGCCAAGGCTTCTTCTGACGGGCTTTGGCAGGACTTCGTGTCCGCTTCCGTCGTCGGTTGCCAGATTCCATTCGGGGTGTGCGGCCTCAAGCGCGCGGTTTTCTGCGACCAGCTTCGGCTCTTTGATGGTTAAAAACAGCACACCGACGGCAAGGAACATGATCGCGCTGACGACCAGAAACAGCGGCTGATAGTTGATATGGACGCCGGCCGTGGCCTCACCCGGGTACATCACGGCGGCCACGCCCAGATACAGCAGACCGCCCACCGCACCCATCAGATTGATGATGGCATTTCCACGCGAGCGCAGCGGCTTTGGCGTGACGTCGGGCATCAGCGCGACGGCAGGGCTGCGATAGACGCCCATGGCCACCAGCAGAAGCCCCAGCACGATGACAAAGGACGCCAGCTTCAGACCGGAGGCCTCGGCGGCATAGCTGTTATCCAGCATCGGCAGCAGATTCATCAGGATAATGGCGCAGCCCGTTCCAAACAGGATAAAGGGCATCCGCTTGCCGATGCGCGTATCGGTGCGGTCGGAAAGCGAGCCGAAAAACGGCAGCAGGAACAGCGCCAGAATGTTGTCTGCCGCCATGATGGCGCCGGAATACGTTTCGTTCAGATGGAAGGTTTCGGTCAGAATGAGCGGCACGATGCTGTCATACATCTGCCAGAAAGAGCAGATGGACAAAAAGGCCAGTCCGACCAGGATGGTGCGCTTGTTGTTCAGCTTCAGCTTGTTCATACGATCTCTCCTTGCACGGCGTTGAGTACCTCGCGGATGTTATTCAAAATCCATGTGGGCTGCACATGGTATTTTTCCGTGTCGCTGACGACGCCCTCGCCGGACAGGACGAAAACGGTGTCAATGCCCGCGTTCACGCCGCAGGCGATATCGGTATAGACGCGATCGCCGATCAGGCAGGCATCCTCGGGCGCGCAGCTGAACTTTTCCAGCGCAAGAAGCACCATCTCGGGCTGGGGCTTGCCGATGACGAGCGGGCGGCGGTGACAGGCGGTGTCCAGCATTTCAATTACGCTCCCGCAGTCGGGCGCGGAGCCGTACCACGTGGGGCAGACGAGATCGGGATGCGTTGCAACATAATCGACGCCCCTGCCAAGCAGGATGCAGCAGTCCTCAAGCTTGCGGTACGTCAGCTCGGTGTCATAGCCCAGCAGCAAAACGCCGATTGCATCGCAGAGGCTGTCGGCCACGCGCAGCCCCTCGCTGCGCAGCTGCGCTTTCAGAGATTCGGTGCCGCAGACGTAGTACACGACGTCGGCAGCATACGTTTTTTTCAGGTAGCGGATCGTGGCGTCGGCTGATGTGAGAAAGTCCTCGCCCGTTGCGGTGATGCCCATGCGGCCAAGCTTTTCGATGTAGGCCTGTGTACCCTTTGAGGAATTGTTCGTCAGAAAAACGTATCGCCCGCCGCTTTGGCGCACATGCGCAAGAAAATCCAGCGTGCCGTCAAAGATGGACTCGTCCAGATAAATCGTGCCGTCCATATCCAGCAAAAACAGTCGTTTTTCTGCAAGTGTTGCCATGTGCGTGTGTCCTCCATTTTGGTTCTTTTTTCATTATAACAGCGCGTGTGCCGTTTTGCACGACTTTTTTACAAATTCCGCAAATCTGCGCTGCGGCATGTCCGCGCACAGAACGCGCGGCGCTGCATAGAATGGGAAAAACGTGAAAGGCGGGTTGCTATGCCCTTTTTGTTTCTAAGCCCCTCCACGCAGGAGTTTAACCCCTACATCACGACCGGAAACGAGGAATACTGGATGAACCAGCTTGCTGACAGGATGGAGCCGTATCTGCACGCGTCCGGCATAAACGTCACGCGCAATGACCCCTCTGCGGGCGCAGCAGGGGCGATTCGCGCCTCAAACGCGGGCAGCTATAATTTTCATCTGGCGCTGCATTCCAACGCCTCACCCGCGCAGCTGGCGGGCAGGCAGCAGGGCGTTGACATCTATTACTATCCCACAAGCGAAGAGGGACTGCGGATGGCGAATATCCTGGTGGACAGCATGAAAACGGTCTATCCGCAGCCGGAGCGCGTGCGCGCACTGCCCAGCACGATCATTGGGGAGGTGCGCCGGACAAAAGCACCGTCGGTGCTGGCAGAGCTGGGCTACCACGACAACAAGGCGGACGCGGACTGGCTGACGGAGAATCTGGAGGCTGTTGCAGCTGCGCTTTCCGAGGGCGTGACGGCGTATTTCGGTCTGCCGTTTTTGCAGCCGCAGATGCCGCGCGCGGCTGTGGTGACGGTGCAAAGCGGGAGCCTCAATCTACGCGGCGCGCCGCTTGCGGATGCGCCGGTTCTGGCGCAGCTTCCCAATGGGAGCAGCGTAACGGTTCTGGGGGAGTTCAACGACTGGTACAGCGCAGAATATGACGGCGTTTACGGCTTTGCCGCGCGGCAGTATCTGACGCTGCTTGAGACGGAAAATGACGGATAGCGGACTATTGACAAATTTGGTATAATACTTCTGGTGCGAAAAGCAGACGCTTTTCGGCGCGAAAACAACGATGGAGCAAGACAATGCATAGAAAATATACAGTGCCGATTCTGGCGCTGGTTCTGGCGCTGCTGCTTGGCGGCTGCGCCGCCGCGCCGGCAGAGGCAGAGGAAATGTCCCTTGCGGCGACCACCTATCCCGTCTGGCAGTTTACGTGTGCGGTGGTCGAGGGGACGGAGCTGACGGTTGAGCGCGTCATCACCGAGCCGGTCTCCTGTCTGCACGATTATTCCCTTTCGGTGGCGCAGATGAAGGCGCTTGCGCGCAGCAGCGTGGTGATTATCTCCGGTCTGGGGCTGGAGGATTTCATGCAGGATGCGCTTTCTCAGGCCGCGCTGGTGATCGATGCCTCGGCCGGCGTGCAGACGCTGTGTACTGAGGCGCACACGCACGAAGAGCACGAGGAGCACGAAGAACACGAGGCACATGAGGGACACGCGCACGAAGAAACGGCCGTACATGCGCACCACGGCCACGACCACGGAGAAAACGACCCGCACATCTGGCTGGACCCCGCGCGGGCGGCACAGATGACGCAGAATATCTGCGCGGCGCTCAGCGAGCAGTATCCGCAGTACCGCGCGCAGTTTGCAGAGAACACGGCGCGCTATTGCGCGCAGCTTGACGCGCTGGCAGAGGAGATCACGGACGGCCTTTCCGCGCTGTCAGAGCGCACGCTGGTCACGTTTCACGACGGTTTTTCCTATTTTGCCGAGGCATTTGATCTGACCATTGCGGCGGCAATGGAGGTAGAGGCCGGAAGTGAGCCGCCTGCGCGCGAGCTGGAGCAGATCGCGCGGCTTGTAACGGCGCTTGCGCTTCCGGCGGTGTTTGTGGAAAGCAGCGGCGATACGGCCGCGGCCACGATCATTGCGGGAGAGACGGGCGCGCGGGTGGAAACGCTGGACATGTGCATGGGCGAGCTGGACTATTTTTCGGCCATGCGGCAGAATCTGAATGCCATCAAAGGAGCACTGGAATGACACCTTTTGTACACGGGCACGGCGGCGGGTGCGAACAGGCCTGCTGTCTGAAAATTGAAGATCTTGGCGTGCGGTTTGGCACGCAGCCGGTGCTGGAGCATGTGGATCTGCACATCCACTGCGGACAGATCGTGGCGCTGATCGGGCCGAACGGCGCGGGAAAATCCACGCTCATCCGCTCGATTCTGGGGCAGCAGAGCTATACCGGCCGCATCAGCTTTCACACGGCGGGCGGCGCGCAGCAGAAGCTGCGCATCGGCTATGTGCCGCAAAGCCCGACCTTTGACCGCGGCGATCCGGTCAGCGTGATGGATCTGTTCACCTGCTGCATCGGAACGCGCCCTGCGTTTTTGCGCCCGAAAAAGGCCATGCGGGAAACGGTGCTGCGCTGTCTGGAAAACGTCCATGGAACAGGACTGATCGACAAACGCATCGGGGCGCTGTCCGGCGGCGAGCTGCAGCGCGTGCTGCTGGCGCTGGCGCTTGAGCCGATGCCCAATCTGCTGATTCTGGACGAGCCGCTTTCCGGCGTGGATGTGGAGGGCATGGAGCTTCTGATGGACATGCTGGACGAGATACGGCATAAATTTGACCTGTCGGTACTGATGACGACGCATGATTTCTCCATGCTTGAGCGGTATGCTGACCGCGTGGTGCTCCTGCGTGAGCGCATATTGCGGCAGGGAACGCCGCTGGACGTGCTGAACTCCGAGGAGTTTGCGCAGGCGTTTCATATGGGAGGTGGCGCGAAATGAGTATCTGGTACGCGATCTGTGACGCGCTGCGGCTGGAATTTCTCAGCATGAACTTTATGAAAAATGCGCTGCTGGCTGTTTTAATCATGGCACCGCTGTTTGGGCTGATGTCCACGATGATCGTGACCGGCCGGATGAGCTTTTTCTCGGATGCGCTGGGGCACTCGGGCTTTACCGGCATCGCCATCGGCGTTTTGTGCGGCGCGGCGCTGCCCATCGTGTGGGCGGTCGTGCTGGCGGTGCTGTTTGCGCTGCTCTTTTCCTATGTCCAAAGCCGGACAAATCAGGCGGCAGACACCATCATCGGCGTGTTTTCCTCCACGGCAGTCGCGCTCGGCATTTTTATTGCGACCATGGGCGGCGGGAGCTTTACCAAGTTCAACAGATACCTGATCGGGGATATTCTGTCGGTCACGCCGCTTGAAATTGGGCTTCTGGCGCTGGTGCTGGTGGCGGTGCTGGTGCTTTGGGCGCTGTCCTCAAATGCCATGACGCTGACGGCCATTCATCCGCAGCTGGCCTCGTCGCGCGGAATCCGTGTCCGGTGGAACCAGACGCTGTTTACCGTCTGTGTGGCCGTTGTTGTTACGCTGGGCATGAGCTGGGTCGGACTGATGGTGATCAACTCGCTGCTGGTGCTTCCGGCGGCTTCTGCGCGAAACGTTGCGCGCAACCTGCGGGAGTATCACCTGTTTTCCGTTTTGGGCGCGCTGGTCTGCTCGCTGGGCGGGCTGATCACGGCGTATTATCTGGGCTGCTCGGCGGGCGCGGCAATTGCGCTGTATCTGGCGCTGTTCTTTGGCGTTACGTTCTGCCTGCGCGGCAGCAGAGCATAAAATGAGAATCTGACAAACCGCGCGCACCAACGGTGCGCGCGGTTTTCTGCCGCCCATGGGGCGGCATTTTTGCGCACAGAGGGCACAGAGTTGTTGCGCGCGGAGCGCAACATCCGCACGCGGCGCGTGCGGCGGGTTTTTTCAACGTTTCACGTTGGAGAGATGCGCTCCTACAGATTTGCTACTGC